>NZ_JBFUGE010000871.1:0-2054 GCF_056403075.1 Ideonella sp. P3_A4
AGCCTAGACTGCGCCCGCTCTGGACGGCCACGCGGCCGCGATTTRTGCGTTARCAGGCCCCTAGAGGGAGCCTTGATGAACGACACCACCATCCCCACCCCCGCTGCCGATCCGGTCGTGCAATCCGCCGCCCGCTGGTTCTGGTGGATCGCCGGCCTGTCGCTGGTCAACGCCGTGCTGTTCTACAGCGGCAGCAACGTCAACTTCGTCGTCGGCCTGGGCATGACGACGCTGGCCACGATGCTGTTCGCTGATAACTTGCCCATCGCGCTGGGATTGGCCGGCCTGACGATCGGCTTCTACGTGCTGATGGGCTGGCAGGCGCAACGGCCGCGCCTGTGGGCCTTCTACCTCGGCGTGCTGGTCTATGCGCTGGACGCGCTGATCTACATGAAGATCGAAGACTGGATGTCGGTCGGCTTCCACGGCCTGGCGATCTTCTTCATCGCCAAGGGCATCGTGCGAGCGCACGAGCTGGGCCGCGCGGCCCCGCCGGCTGCCGCTACGCCTCAGGCGTAGGTCACCCAGTCCGCCAGTTCCGGCTTGTGCAGGTGCGGCAAGCCGTTGAAGCTCAGCAGGCTGTGGCGCTTCGGGTTGGCGATGAACTCGGTGACCGAGCTGTTGCGGATGCGCAGGTTCAGGTCCACCACCGCCTCGGGCGCCAGCCCCAGCACCAGGCCGACCGCCGTTGAGATCGGGCCGCCACTGGAGACGATCAGCACGTCTTCATCGGCCCGTTCGCGCGCCCGCGCCAGCGCGGTCCCCACACCCGCAGAAAAATCGCTGAAGGTCGGCATGCCGGCCGGTGCGCTGCGGCCCTGCATCCAGGCGACCAGGCCGTCGCGCAACAGACGAAAGTGCTGGCGCACGGCTTCGGGTGAATCGGGCTTGGGCACCTGGCCGCTGTAGACGGCGCGCACCACCGCTTCGGGGTCGTATTCGTTCAGGCCCGGCCAGACCTCGGGCTCGAGCCGCTGGCCCAGGCCTTCGGCGATGCCTTCGTAGGTCTCGCGGTGTCGGCGCAGGCTGCCGGTCAGCACGGTGCTGAAGCGCAGGTTCATGCTGCGAAAGTGCTCGCCGAGCGCGCGGCACTGTCGGTGGCCGAGCTCGCTCAAGCGGTCGTAGTCGTGGCTGCCAAAAGAGGCCTGGCCGTGGCGAACGAGGTAGAGCGTGCCCATGGGCTGGATTGTCCGGCGCGGCGTGCGTTGTGCCTGTCTCCGCGGCGACGCCAGCGCCCCGACTGCAGCAGCGGCTACTTCGAATGCCGCTTGAAGAAGCCCCAGATCTCGTCGGTGGCGTTCAATGCGGTGCTGGGTGTCGCGCCCAACCGGCTGCCGCGCTCGCCGCCCGGCCACGCGTGGGGATGGTCGGCCAGCACCAGCAACTCGACATCGCGCCCCGCCGGGCAACGGTAGCGGGTGCGCTGCACCACGCCTTGGGTCGTGACCTCGGGCGCGCCGGTGCAACCATCGGCAGTTGCCCAAAAGCTCGCTTGCGCGGTGGCGGGCAAGGGGTGCGCACCATCCCACGCGTTGGCGAAGCGCCCGCCGGGCGTGCCACCGGCCAGCGGCACCGAGGTGTCGAGCGCGCCGTTGATCATCAGCGCCGACACGCCTTGYGCCGGCTTCTTCTCGTCGCCGAACAGCGCCGCGACGACCGGCGCGATGGCAGCCAGCTTGTCCGGCAGCTCGATGCCCAACCGGTGGCTCATCATCCCGCCGTTGGAAATGCCCGTCGCGTAGACCCGCTTGGCGTCGACCGGGTAGTCCACCACCAGCTTGTCGATCAATGCGCGGATGAAGCCGACATCGTCGACCTGGCGCTGCAGCGCCTGGCCGCAGCAGTGGCCGGCATTCCAGGTCAGCAGGTGGTTGCCCAGGCGGCCGGTGCCTTCGGGGTAGACAACGACGAAGCCTTCGCGCTGGCCGACGGCGGTGAAGCCCGTCGTCCTTTCGGTGATGGCCGCATCACCACCCCCGCCGTGCAGCACCAGCACCACGGGCCAGCGTTGGCCGGCGGGAGGCGCGGTCGATGGCAAGCGCACCACATAGCCG
>NZ_JBFUGE010000872.1:0-2047 GCF_056403075.1 Ideonella sp. P3_A4
GGCCTTGCCGGAGCGTTTCATGGCCCTCGAGCGCCAGGCGGTCGAACTCGCCTTCGAGGCCCTGTGCCGGGTCTGCGGGCCGCAGTCCGAGCAGGCCGATGGTTCGGACCGCGCCGGCCTGCTCGTCGATCTCGTGCGCCAGGGAATCGGCCAGTTGCGTGGGCACGCGCTGATCGGCCTTCGCCTGGCGACGTCTGACTACTCAGCTTTCATAGAGAGCGAGACGAGCAAGGCGCTGCTGCAGCGCTACCCGGAACTGCGCGTCAGCGTCGATTCCTCGCTCGAGCCCCTGGGTTGCATCGTCGAGAGCGACCACGGCCAGCTGGATGTCGGCCTGGCAACGCAACTGTCGCGCCTGCGCGAGCTGTGGGCTCAGGGCGCCTCGGGCTCTTCCGACCAGGAAGGACGCCGCTGATGCTGGAAGCCTTGCGCCAGGCCACCACGAAAGCCGAGCTGGTTCGCCGCATCGGTGTCGTTCGCCAGGTCGGTGGCCTGTCGATCGACGCCGAAGGTCCGGACGTGACCCTGGGCGAGTTGTGCCGCATCACGCCGCGCCATGCCGGCCCGCCAGTGTTGGCCGAAGTGGTGAGCCTGCGGCGCGGCGTGGTCACGTTGATGCCCTATCGCGGCACGCATGGTCTGGCGGCCGGCTGCCGCGTCGAAGCCACCGGCCAAAGTGCGCAGATCCCGGTGGGCAACGCGTTGCTGGGCCGCGTGATCGACGGCTTCGGCCATGCGCTCGACGAGCTGCCCGATCCGCCGCGCCTGCAGACACGGCCCGTCAAGGCGGCACCGATCAACCCCTTGCATCGCCCGCGGGTGTCGCAGGTCCTGGAAACCGGTGTGCGCGCGATCGATGGGCTGTTGACGCTCGGGCGTGGCCAGCGCATCGGCATCTTTGCCGGCAGCGGTGTCGGCAAGAGCACGCTGCTGGGCATGGTGGCCCGGCACGTCAAGGCCGACGTCAACGTGATCGCGCTCATCGGCGAACGTGGTCGTGAGGTGAAAGAGTTCATCGACAAGCACCTCGGGCCCGAAGGACTGCGTCGATCGGTGGTGGTCGTTGCGGCGTCGGATCAGCCGGCGCTTGCCCGCCTGCACGCGGCCTACTCGGCGATCGCGATCGCGGAGTTCTTTCGCGACCAAGGCCAGCATGTCGTGCTGACGATGGATTCGATCACCCGCTTCGCGATGGCCCGGCGAGAGATCGGCCTGTCCGCGGGCGAACCGCCGACGGCCCGCGGCTACACGCCTTCGGTCTTCGCCGAGCTGCCGGAACTGTGCGAGCGCTGTGGCACCGCGCCTTCCGGTGGCTCCATCACAGCGTTGCTGACGGTGCTGGTGGAAGGCGACGATCCCAACGAACCGATCGCCGACAACCTGCGAGCGATCCTCGATGGCCACATCGTGCTGTCCCGCAGCTTGGCGCAACAGGCCCATTTCCCCGCCATCGATGTGCTGAAGAGCGCCAGCCGGGTCATGACCGACCTGGTCGACGCCGACGACATGACAATGACCCGGCAGGCACTGGCGACGCTCGACGTCCTCGAACGCAATCGCCAACTKGTCGACATCGGTGCCTACGCCGCTGGCAGCAATGCCGAGCTCGACCAGGCACTGAAGTTGAAGCCCGCCTTGAAGGCATATCTCTGCCAACGCGAAGGCGGCCACCCGCGCGGCGAGGCTGTCCGCGCGCTCAGGGACATCCTGTCCGGCAAGGAAGCGGATTGATGTCGACGTCCATCGATACCCGGGGATTCGACTACCCGCTCGAGCCGGTGCGACAGCGTTCCCACCATCGGGTRGAGACGGCTGCAGGCAAGCTCGGTGAAACGCAGCGCGACCTGACGGAAGCGCGTGAACTGGTCGAAGCAGTCGTCGAGCGTTGTCGCGCTCTGGCTGTGCAATGCACGCCGGCCGCGAAGGCTGCCATCGACCCGCATCGCGCGATTGCCGCGGCGCATCGCATGGTCGCGTTGCGCACGGCCCTGGCGGCGGCCGAAAAGGCGGTCGTCGAGAAAGTGCGGGCAGTGGAGCAAGCGCAGGC
>NZ_JBFUGE010000873.1:0-2046 GCF_056403075.1 Ideonella sp. P3_A4
CGTGAACAGGAACGCGAGGTCTCGCAACGGCTGGACCGCCTGCTCGCCGACTTCTCGACCAGCGTCAGCTCGGACGACCGGGCCGCGCAAGAATTGCTGCACGACCTGCGGGACCACAACGCGACAGCGGACCGTCTGTTTGCCGAACTGCTCGCATCGCCGGTGGTCGATCCATCGGCAGGGCCCGCCGACCCGTCCACCCAGCGTTTCGAAGCACAGTTGTCGAGCCGGCTGCTGATCCTGCAGCAGGAAACGCTGGCCGACGCCTTCGAGCTGAGTGATCTGGCGGCTCAGCGCATCGACACCGCTCAGCGGCGCGTCGCGCTCGTCACGTTGGCCGGGCTGGCCCTGATCGCGCTGTGCACCTGCGGCGCCGCCTGGCTGGTCCATCGAAAGATGCTGCGGCCCATCGCCAGGCTGGAACAGGCGACGCGGGAAGTKGCCGCCGGCAACTGGACCTATCGGCTGGAGATCCATGGCGATGACGAGATCGCCCAGATGGCGCGTCACTTCAACGCCATGACACATGCGTTGCGCGACTCGTTTCACCAGATCGAGCGCAGCAACCACGAGCTGGCTGCGCTGAACAAGGAAATCGAAGCCTTCAGCTACTCGGTCTCGCACGATTTGCGAGGGCCGCTGCGCAGCATGRACGGCTTTGCGCTGGCGCTGCTGGAGGATTACAGCGGCAAGCTCGACGAGGACGGCGAAGACGCACTGCACCGCATCCGCGCCGCCAGCCAGCGCATGGGCCGGTTGATCGACGAGTTGCTGGGCCTGTCACGCGTGACCCGCACCGAGCTGTCGATCCGCCCGGTCGACCTCAGCCACATGGCCCACGAGATCACCGACTCGCTGGCCAAGCACCAGCCCGATCACCCGGTCTCTTTGAAGATCGACGAAGGGATGACGGTGCAGGCCGACCCGGCGCTGATGCGCATCGCGATGCAGAACCTGCTCGAGAACGCCTGGAAGTTCACCGGCAAGACAGCGAACCCGACGATCCACGTGGGCATGCGCAACACTGGTGAACGACGCGAGTTTTTCATCAGCGACAACGGCGTCGGCTTCGACATGGCCTATGCCAGCCGCCTGTTCGGCGCCTTCCAGCGCTTGCACCACGAGAACGAGTTTGCCGGCACCGGCATCGGCCTGGCGATCGTGCAGCGGGTCATCCGCCGTCACGGCGGCACGATCGGCGTGCAGGCCGAACTGGGCAAGGGCGCCACCTTCACTTTCTGCATGCAGGACCTCGAGCCGGAGCATTCAGTCGCACCGGCATCGGCCCATGCAGACCCGATTTCGCACAGCCCGGCGCACGGCGGGCCCAACGCACCCGCCGAAGGAGCACGCTGTGAGCGAGTCTGACAAGGTCATCCTGCTGGTCGAAGACAACGCCGACGATGCGACGCTGACGCTGCGGGCGTTCAAGCGCAGTCACCTGATGAACCCGATCGTGGTCGCGCGTGACGGCATCGAGGCGCTGGACTTTCTATTCGGGCGCGGCGCCCATGCCGAACGGGCCGGTGGACCGTTGCCCACGCTGGTCATCCTCGACCTCAAGTTGCCCAAGCTCGACGGACTGGGCGTGCTCAAGGCGATCCGTGCCGACCCGATCACGCAGTTTCTGCCGGTCGTGATCCTGACCTCGTCGAAGGAGGAGCAGGACCTGATCTCAGGCTACGCGCTGGGTGCGAACAGCTATGTGCGCAAGCCGGTCGATTTCGTCGAGTTCCTCGACGCCGTGAAGGTGCTCGGCATCTTCTGGCTGATGCTCAACCAGACCCCGACCCAGCGGACTTCATCGTGACCAAGGCGATTCGCGTTCTGGTGGTCGAGGATTCCGAGGACGACTCGCGGCTGGCCATGCGCGCGCTGCGCCGAGCCGGGTTCGAGCCGCGGCATCGGCGGGTCCAGGACGTGAAGGCGTTGCGCGCAGCGCTGGGCGAAGAGCCGTGGGACGCGGTGCTGTCGGACTTCTCACTGCCCGGCTTCAATGGGGTCGACGCGCTGAAGGTGTTTCGCGAGGCCGAGTTGGACATCCCC
>NZ_JBFUGE010000874.1:0-2042 GCF_056403075.1 Ideonella sp. P3_A4
TCTCATGCTCGTGGCCCGGCAATATGCAGACCACCGTCTCGCCTTGGGCGCGCAGTTGGCGCACTGCGGCACGCAGGCTGGCGTCTTCGCCCCAGGGCGCACGCACGGCGGCCCGCGGCGGCGCGATCGGCGTCACCGCGGTCAGACCCTTCAGGTCCAGGCTGCAACCCACGGCGGGGCGGTTGCGGCCAAACACGGCGCCGACTTCGTCGTAGCGACCGCCGCGCACCAGCGCGTTGGTCGAACCGGCACCGTAGACCGCAAAGCGCACGCCGCTGTAGTAGGCGTAGCCGCTCATGTCGGACAGGTCGAAGCCAATGCGAACCTCGGGGTTCGATTGGCGCAGATGGCGGGCCAGCCACGCCAAGTCGTCCAGCGCAGCGGCAATCGGCGCACGGGCCGGCAGGCGGTGGCGGGCTTGTTCGAGCACTTCGTCGCCGCCGTACATCTCCAGAAGCGTGGCCAGGCCCGCACGGGTTTCCGGCGGGCAATGGCGCGCCAGCGCTTGCACGGTGCTGCCATCTTTTGCGGTCAATGCCGCCACCAGCTCGGTCAGCGCCGCGGCATCCAACGGGACACCAGCCAACACCGAGCGCACGACGCGGGCGTCACCCAAATCGATCGTCAGCTCACGAGCGCCGATAGCGGCCAGGCCGTCGAGCGCCAGCTCCTGCACTTCCAGGTCGGCCTCCAGGCCGGCATGGCCGAAGATTTCGGCGCCGAACTGCAGTGGCTCGCGCGTCATGTGCAAGCCCGACGGCTTGGTGTGCAGCACGGGGCCGCAATAGCACAGGCGCGTCACGCCTTCGYGGTTCAACAGGTGGGCGTCGACCCGGGCGACCTGGGGCGTGGTGTCGGCGCGCAGGCCGAGCGTGCGGCCGGAAAGTTGGTCGACCAGTTTGAAGGTCTTCAGGTCCAGTTCGCGGCCGGTACCGGACAGCAAGGAGTCCAGGTACTCCAGCATCGGCGGCATCACCAGCTCGAAGCCGTAGCCGCGGGCGCGGTCCAGCCATTGGCGCCGCAGTTCCTCGATGCGCCTGGCCTCTGCGGGCAGGACGTCAGCAATGTGCTCTGGCAACAGCCAAGCAGACGACATGAAAAAGCACCGGGGTTAAAACCGGCATTGTACAGGGGGGGTTTCGCCAAGCGGGGGCTTGGCAAGCCGCCTTCAGTTGCCCAAAAGCAGCAATACCGCCAGCCCGATCAGCATGCTGGTCAGGCCGATGAAGCGGATCTGACCGTCGCTCAGCTGGGTGGCGCGCAGGAAGATCTCGCGCCAGCGGCCTGGGCTGAAAAATGGCAACAGGCCTTCGAACACCAGCATCAGCGCCAGCGCTGGCAGCAGCAAATCACCCATGATTCAGGCCACCCTCCCAAGCAGGTTGCGCGCTGGTCACTTCTTGGCCGGCGGGGCGCTGCCGCCACCGCTGCCACGCATCGCCTTGAAAAAGTCCGATGAAGGGTCGACGACCATCACGTCGCTCTTGCTGCGGAAGCTCTGCTTGTAGGCCTCGAGGCTTCGATAGAACTGGGCAAACTGCGCGTCGCGGCCGAAGGCGCTGGCGTAGATGGCCGAAGCCTTGGCATCGCCCTCACCCTTGATCTTCTGCGCATCGCGGTAGGCCTCGGCAATGATCACTTCGCGCTGGCGATCGGCATCAGCGCGGATGCGTTCTCCATCAGCCTGGCCCTTCGAGCGCAGCTCGTTGGCCACCTGCTGCCGCTCGGACTGCATCCGGCGGTAGACAGAGTCGGTGATGCTGGCGACGAAATCAACGCGCTTGATCCGCACGTCGATGATCTCGACGCCGAAGGACTTGGCCGGCTCGGCCAGGCTCGCCTTGACGTCGTTCATGATCTTTTCGCGTTCGGTAGCGAGCACCATGCCCACGGTGCGCTTCGTGACCTGTTCGTTGAATGCCGCCTGAACCACAGGGCTCAGCCGATTCTCGAGATTGCGCAGATCGACGCCGTTGTTGCGGATGAACTGGCGCGAATCCGCGATGCGCCACTTGACCAGCCAATCGATGGCCAGCGTCTTT
>NZ_JBFUGE010000875.1:0-2033 GCF_056403075.1 Ideonella sp. P3_A4
GGGCAACTCGACCCGCTATTTGCTGGGCGCTGACACCGACGCCATCGAAGGCGGCGCCGCCGATTTCTTCGATCAAACGCTGAAGTTCAGCGTACGCGCGAAGACCACCGACGAGTACATCGTCGAGACGCCTTTCGACAACCTGCACCTGCTGCCTTCGCAGCCCGAGCTGGAAGAGCTGCACTCCAAGCTCGAGTCGCGCTACAAGATCTACAAGCTGCGTGACGCACTGGCCGCGCTGGACGACCAGTACGACGCGATCTGGATCGACACGCCACCGGCGCTGAACTTCTACACCCGCTCGGCGCTGATCGCCGCCGACGGCTGCTTGATCCCATTCGACTGCGACGATTTCTCTCGCCGCGCGCTGTACTCGCTGATGGACAACGTGCAGGAGATCCAGTCCGACCACAACCCCGGGTTGAAGATCGAAGGCATCGTCGTCAACCAGTTCCAGCCGCGCGCCAACCTGCCGCAGCGCACGGTGCAGGAGCTGATCGACGAGGGGCTGCCGGTGCTRCAGCCTTACCTTGGCGCGAGCGTGAAGGTGAAGGAGTCGCACGAGCGTGCCCTGCCGATGATCCACCTCGACGCGCGCCACAAGCTGACGCAGGAGTACGTGGCCCTGCATGCCGCGCTGAATGCGGCGCCGACCCCGAAGAAGCGGGGCAGCCGCGGCGCTTGAGGCCGCGGCGCTTTGCGTCAGCGGCTGGCGCGCAAGCCTGCCCAGCCCCAACCGGCCAGCGCCAGCACCAGCAACGTCACCGCACCGCCGGTCGCTTGCGGCAGACCCCAGCCGATCAGGCCAGCGGCACCGGCAATGACGCCCAGCATGCCGGACAAGCCCATCAGCGGGCCCCAGCCGCGCGGCCGGCCACCCGGCGCCCAGGCCAACGCCAGCCCGCTCAGGCCACCCACGAACGTGCCCATGTGGAACAGGGCGTCGAACAACGTGCGGGCGCCGGCGTAGGCTGCTGCCGCTTCAGGCCCGCCCGTCGCCAATGGCGGCAGCACCTGGCCGACCATCGTGTCGACGAGCAGGAACACCAGGCCAACGATTGCCAGCGCATACCAGCCCGCCGTCACCTGCGGTGGCTGATCACGGCGCTGGGCCAGCATCAACCCGGCCACCGCCAGCACCACATCGCCCGGCATGCCAGCCCAGCTGGCCAGCAGCATCCAGCCGACTGCTGCCGGCGTGGCCGTGCGCGCGGCGTCGAAGCTGGCCGCACCGGCCGGCATCGCCGCCACCGGGCCGGCCAGCGCGTAGGCGGTGCAGGTCACCAGCACCATCAAGGCCCCCACCAACAGCAGCAGGTAGGCGAAACGGTCGGCCGTCGCGGCCGGCGTCTCGGCTGCATGACGCGCGAGATGGGTGGTGTTCAAAGTCAAGTGGCTTGAGTCCATGTTTCAGCTTCCGGGTTGTGGATGGTGCGCAGTTCGATCCGCTTCGGCCGGATCACCACCACGCTGTACAGAGGGCTGTCGACGCTGCTGACGTGGGCCTTCAGGCCGTCGAACCAGAAGGCTTCACGCTCTTCGGCGCTGGTCGCGACCTCGGCCACGCCGTCGATCTGCAGCCAGCGTTCGCTGCGCGGGTCTGTCGCGCCCAGAGTCGCGTGCACGCCGGGTTGGGCGCCGATGTGGCCGACCTTGCGTGAGTTCAGGTGGGTCGCAAAGCGCAGCGTCAGCTGCTCGTCGAGCCGGCCCACCACCGGCCGCACCCAGGGCAGGCCGCGTTCGTCCAGCGTGGCGACATGGATCAGCTGCAGGCGCTGGCCCAGGTCGAAGATGCGTTGTTCCAGATCGGTCATCGTCGAAGGCTCCCGTGACTCCATGAGTCGAAGTTAACGCCGATAACATACGACCGAATGTTATGGTTGTCAACATGAGCAGCCGACAACCGCCTCCGATCGTCAAGGCCGCGAAGCCAACCCGGCCGACCACGCCCGCTCGAAAGACGGCGGCGAAGGCATCGGCCCCGAAGACGAAGATCCCTGCCAAGCCGGCCTACCACCACGGCGACCTGGCGC
>NZ_JBFUGE010000876.1:0-2025 GCF_056403075.1 Ideonella sp. P3_A4
GTCTAACATGAGGCGGGGCGGATGCCCTTTCTTCGCCACGCAGCGCTTGCCCAACTGCCCTGCGACGCGCCTTTGGCAGCGCACATGAAAAAGGCCGGCGTGTAAGCCGGCCTTTGATTTGGAGGAAGAAAGCTTCAGCCGCCGCTGGCCGCAGAAGCAGCCGTCGGCGGGGCAGCCGGAATGGCTTCCGTCGAAGCAGCAGGCATCACAGCCGCAGGGGCGGTGACGGCAGCAGGCTTGGCCTCGTGGCTGATGCTGGCCGAAGAGCCGGCGGTCATCGGCAGCAGAGGCACGATCAACAGCGCGACGATGTTGATGATCTTGATCAGCGGGTTCACGGCCGGGCCGGCGGTGTCCTTGTACGGGTCGCCCACGGTGTCGCCCGTGACAGCGGCCTTGTGCGCTTCGCTGCCCTTCTTGTGCAGCTTGCCGTCAGCATCGGTGAAGCCTTCTTCGATCAGCTTCTTCGCGTTGTCCCAGGCGCCACCGCCGGTGCACATCGAGATGCCGACGAACAGGCCGGTGACGATCGTGCCCATCAGCAGGCCGCCAAGGGCAGCCGGGCCGAGCAGCAGACCGATCACGATCGGCGCCACCACCGGCAGCAGCGACGGCACGATCATTTCCTTGATCGCCGCCGTGGTCAGCATGTCGACCGCCGCGCTGTAGTCAGGCTTGCGCTTGTTGGCCATGATCTGGCCATCGGCGAACTGCTTGCGCACTTCCACCACCACAGCACCGGCTGCACGACCCACCGCTTCCATCGCCATCGCGCCGAAGAGGTAAGGGATCAGGCCACCGATGAACAGACCGACGATGACCTTGTGATCCGACAGGTCGAAGGTCAGGTGCATGCCACGCGATTCGAGGGCATGGGTGTAGTCGGCAAACAGCACCAGCGCGGCGAGGCCGGCAGAGCCGATCGCGTAGCCCTTGGTCACCGCCTTCGTGGTGTTGCCCACGGCATCCAGCGGGTCGGTGATGTCGCGCACGCTGTCGGGCAGCTCGGCCATCTCGGCAATGCCGCCGGCGTTGTCGGTGATGGGGCCGTACGCGTCCAGCGCCACCACGATGCCGGCCATGCTCAGCATCGAGGTGGCTGCAATGGCGATGCCGTAAAGGCCGCCCATGGCATAGGCCGCGTAGATCGCGGCACAGATGAAGACCACCGGGAAGGCCGTCGAACGCATGCTCACGCCCAGGCCAGCGATGATGTTCGTGCCGTGGCCGGTGGTAGAGGCTTGCGCGATGTGCTTCACCGGGCTGAACTGCGTGCCGGTGTAGAACTCGGTGATCCACACCATCGCCGCCGTCAGCACCAAGCCGATCACGCACGAGCCGAACAACGACATCGCGGTGATGCTGCCGCCGGTGCTCAAGACCACCGGTGCCGGGAACATCGCCGTGGTGACGAAGTAGAAGGCGATCAGCGACAGCACGCCCGCGACGATCAGGCCCTTGTAGAGCGCCGGCATCACGTTCTTCATGCCCGGCGATGCCTTGACGAAGGCGCAGCCGACGATCGACGCGATGATCGACACACCACCCAGCAGCAGCGGGTAGACCACCGCACTCACGGTGGCGCCCGTGACCATCAGCGCGCCGAGCGCCATCGTGGCGATCRGCGTCACGGCGTAGGTCTCGAACAGGTCGGCCGCCATGCCGGCGCAGTCGCCGACGTTGTCGCCCACGTTGTCTGCGATCACCGCGGGGTTGCGCGGGTCGTCTTCAGGGATGCCGGCTTCGACCTTGCCCACCAGGTCGGCGCCCACGTCGGCGCCTTTGGTGAAGATGCCGCCGCCCAGACGCGCGAAGATCGAAATCAGCGACGAGCCGAAGGCCAGGCCCAGCAGCGGCTTCAGCGTGTTCGAGTCGACGTTGTCACCGCCGGTCAGAAACCAGAAGAAACCACCGACGCCCAAGAGGCCCAGGCCGACCACCAGCATGCCGGTGATCGCGCCGCCCTTGAAGGCGACATCCAACGCGGGGCCAATGCCGTTTGTTGCGGCCTGCGCGGTGCGAACA
>NZ_JBFUGE010000877.1:0-2024 GCF_056403075.1 Ideonella sp. P3_A4
ATCCGGTTTCACAGCCCATCGCCAGCGCCGTTCCGTTCATGCTGCACCAACTGCAGCCTGTCACCGCCCGCCCGCAGTCTGTCGTTTCGCGCTCCAACGTGTGTTGGTCCACCAATACAGTCCACGCCGTTCGCGGCCCGTCGGCCGCCAGCTGGCCATGAAAGCGAGACAACCATGCTGCAGATCCGAGACCTGACCCACGTCTATCCCAATGGCACCCGCGCGCTCGACGCGGTATCGCTGGACATCCCGGCCGGCATGTTCGGCCTGCTCGGGCCGAACGGCGCCGGCAAGTCGTCGCTGATGCGCTGTCTGACGACGTTGCAGGTGCCGACCTCGGGCCAGATCCGCTTCGCCGAGATCGACGTGCTGAAGCAGCCGGAAGCCCTGCGCGCCACGCTGGGCTACCTGCCGCAGGACTTTGGCGTCTACCCCCGCGTCTCGGCGAACGACATGCTGGAGCACCTGGCGGTGCTCAAGGGCGTGGCCGGCCGCGGCGAGCGGCGCGACACCGTCGACGCGCTGCTGCGCCAGGTCAACCTGTGGGACGTTCGCAAGAAGGCCATCGCCGGTTTCTCGGGCGGCATGCGGCAACGCTTCGGCATCGCCCAGGCGCTGATCGGCAACCCGCGTCTGATCATCGTCGACGAGCCCACCGCCGGGCTGGACCCGGAAGAGCGAAACCGCTTCAACAACCTGCTGKCCGAAATCGGCGAGAGCGTGGCCGTGATCCTGTCGACCCACATCGTCGACGACGTGACCGACCTGTGCCCGCGCATGGCCATTCTGGTCAGCGGTCGCATCGTGCAGATGGGCACGCCGGCCGATCTGATCGCTGCGATCCAGGGCCGCATCTGGCAAGCCAGCATCGACAAGCACGAGCTCGACTCGGCGCGCCAGGCGCATGCCGTGATCGCCACCCGGCTGCGTGGCGGCCGCACAGTGATCCGTGTCGTGGCCGATGCGTCGCCGGGTGTGGGCTTCACGCCGGTCGAAGCCGGTCTCGAAGACGTCTACTTCGCGACGCTGACCCGCCATCGCCAGGCCGAAGCCTCGGTCGCCGCCAAGCAACAGAAGGCCGCCTGATCATGTTTGCGAGCATTGCCAGCTTCGAATGGCGCTACCAGATCAAGAGCCCCGTGTTCTGGGTCGGTTGCCTGCTGTTCTTCCTCTTCGCCTTCGGTGCCACCACGGTCGACACGATCCAGATCGGCAGCCGGGGCAACGTCAACATCAACTCGCCTTACGCCATCGTGCAGATGATGGCCATCATGACCGTGTTGGCGGTCTTCGTGGTCGTCGCCATGGTGGCCGGCCCGGTGATCCGCGATGACGAAACCGGCTTCGCGCCGATCCTGCGCAGCACCCGCTTGCGCAAGGGCGCTTACCTCGGCGGGCGCTTCAGCGGCGCCGTGGCTGCCGCGCTGCTGGTGTTGGCTTCGGTGCCCCTGGCCGTCGCCATCGGCTCCTTCATGCCCTGGTTGGACGCCGAGAAGGTCGGCCCCTTCGTGCCCGTGCACTACCTGTACGCCCTCTTCGTGATCGGCCTGCCGTCGCTGCTGATCACCGGCGCCGCCTTCTTCGCGCTGGCCACGGCCACGCGCTCGATGATGTGGACCTATGTCTGCGCCGTCGCGATGCTGGTGGGCTTTTCGGTCTCGCGCATCTGGCTGCGCGAGCTGCAGCAGGACACGATCTCGGCGCTGACGGATCCGTTCGGCCTCTCGGCCCTGTCCATCACCACCAAGTACTGGACAGCCTCGGACCGCAACACGATGCTGCCGCCGCTGACGGGCCTGCTCCTCGCCAACCGCCTGCTGTGGATCGGCGTGGCCGCAGCCTTGTTCGCCTTCACCTGGCGCATCTTCCGTTTCGAGACGCGCTCCGGCAACGCCGCGGTCAAGCCGGCCGAGCGCGAAGTCGCTGCAGCTCCCACCGCCCGCATCGGTGCCCTGCCCGCGCCTCAAGCCAACGCTGCCACGCGCTTCGCCCAGTTGCTGGCACTGGCACGCTTCGACATGGCC
>NZ_JBFUGE010000878.1:0-2015 GCF_056403075.1 Ideonella sp. P3_A4
CGGTTGGCCCAGGTCACCCTCCAGTTCGGCCAGGCGGCGCTGCACGGTCGACTGGTTGACGCCCAGCACGCGAGCGGCGGCCAGCGTGCTGCCGTGGTCGGCCACCGCGAGCAGGTACTTCAGGTCGTTCCAGTCAAAGGCGACAGGCATTGGAAGCGGTCCGCAAATGTGCGGCCCCATTCTGCAGCGCCGCGGCTTACGCCGTCGCGCTGCCTGGCCTAGCCTCGCACCGTCTATCCCGACAGGAGTTTCGAATGCGATGGCAACACATGCTGATGGCGGCCGGCTGCTGGGCCGCCACCGCGCAGGCGCAAGACGCGGTGCAGACCGATGGCGACAAGTACCACGTGCTGCTCGAGAACGCTTGCGTGCGGGTGCTGGAATACCAGGACCAGCCCGGCCAGCACACGCACCAGCACAGCCACCCGGCCTTCGTGCTGTACGCGCTAGGCTCGTTCCGGCGAACGCTGACCCTGCCGGATGGCAAGGTCCTGACGCGCCAGTTCAACGGCGGCGAGGCGATGTGGTCGCTGGCGCAGACGCACGTCGGCGAGAACGTCGGCTCGACGCCGACGCACGCGCTGATCGTCGAGCTGAAGGCCGGGCCGCAGGACTGCGCACCGCACTGACGCTGGCGGCGTGTGGGGCAGGGGCGCCAACCGGGCGCCGGCGGCCAAATGATGACAAACGATGACAGCGCCAGGCCGCGCGTCATGGATTGCCATCACCGCTGACACCTTTGGCGATGGGGGCGGCCGATAGTGGGCCACCCCAACAACACGCCGAAGGAAACACCGATGACCGATCCACGCCTGCCCAAGATGATCTTGCTGGCGCTCGCCGCCGCCGCGGCTTGCACCGCCGCCCAGGCCAGCCGCCGCGAGCCGACGATGGCCGAGCGCATCTCGGCCGCGCACAGCACGGCCGAGAACAATGCGCTGTGCCAAGCCATCCGGCCGTTCTACTGGTCGGTTGGCGATGCCTCGGGCCGGCGCACCGATGGGCGCGAGGGCTTGATGGCGCCCGGCGCCAACACCATGATGTCGATCGCCTCGGCATCGAAGTTGATCGATGGCGCCTACGTGGTGGAGCAACTCGGCGTGCTCTTGACGAGCGAAGAAGCCAGCTACCTGAACTTCACCAGCGGCTACACCGAGTTCGACCACTGCCTGAAGGACCAGACAGTTGCCGAATGCCAGTCGTACCAGAGCCGGCGCATCAAGAACGGCGGCTACGTGCCCGAGAACAAGGGCCGCTTCTATTACAGCGGGGGCCACATGCAGAAGCAGGCCACGCTGGTCGGCCTGGGACCGGACGACAACGCCGCTCTGGCTGCGCACATCAACGCCGGCCTCGGGGGCACGGCTTTCCAATACAGCCAGCCTCAGCTGGCGGGCGGCGTGAAGACGAGCGCAGCGGAGTATGGCCGCTTCTTGCAACACATCGTCGACGGTCAACTGAAGATCCGCGCGCTGCTGGGCACCCACGCGGTGTGCACCAACCCCGAGACCTGCCCGACGGCGGTCTACACCCCGATCCCCTCGGACGAGAGTTGGCACTACTCGGTCGGCCACTGGGTCGAGGACGATCCCGTGGTGGGCGATGGCGCGTTCAGCAGCCCTGGTGCCTTCGGCTTTTATCCCTGGATCGATGCCAGCAAGCGCTGGTGGGGTGTGCTGGCGCGAGAAAGCATCGTCAACCTTCGCAGCGCCGACAAGACCCAGACCCCGGCCGCTGATTCGTTGTACTGCGGCCGCCAGATCCGCGCGGCCTGGGTCAGCGGGCAGCCGCGCTGAGCCACTGATCCATTGGGTGGAGGGGTGGCGCAACGCTTCGTTGCGCAACGAAGCAAGAGGGGCCTGCGGCTTTCTAAAGTCGCGGGCCTCACCACTTCGCGCTGATACCYCCATGAACCACCGTCCACCGGTCTCGATCGAGATTGCCCCGACGATCCTGTACTTTGGAACGCCGGTTGCACTGATCAGCACGCTCAACACGCGAGCACAGCCCAATCT
>NZ_JBFUGE010000879.1:0-2015 GCF_056403075.1 Ideonella sp. P3_A4
CCCTAACCCCTCCGTCAAGGGGACGTCTTGCGGCAAGCCGCAATCCGCCCCTTACGTCGAACGTTAGAGCGCTGAAATCCTCGTCTCCATGAGTTCATCCATCTCTCTCAAGCGCTGGCAGCTCCTGTCCCCATCCGAGCAAGCAGCCGTCTTGGGGCTTGCTGTCACCCCACACCAGGTCGAGTTCGCCGGCACGGTTGAGCGTTCGGTCGAGAGTTGCAAAGCCGATCAAGCCAATCAGATCGCTGGCTTGGCAATCTTCGATAGTCAAATCGTTGTGGGTTTTCTGGTGCTCAAGCGTGGCGCAAGCGCTCCTTCGTGGGCAACCCCAACTTCGGCCACCATCAGCGCGATGCGAATTGATCTGTCCTGCCAGGGCAAAGGCATTGGGTCCGCCGCTCTCAGCGCTCTCCCGTCATGGGTAGCTGAAAATTGGCCCGAGTCGCCGTTACTTGTGCTGTCCGTCGACGAGGAGAACCAATTAGCCCGCAGCGCCTATGCCAAAGCGGGCTTCGTTGATCAAGGCATCAGAGAGCAAGGTCGCATTGGGTGGGTTCGCTTCATGTCCAAACCAGTCGGTGGCTGTGCATGAAACAGCGCCCTAACCCCTCCGTCAAGGGGACGTCTTGCGGCAAGCCGCAAGCCGCCCCTTACGTCGAACGTTAAGCGCCGCCATTCATATCCGAAGCCGCATGAGCATCTTCCCTCTTGCCTGCCTTCGATCCGCCGAGGTCAGTCCGGTCAGAGCGCCTTGCAAAACAGGTGCTACTTGGTTCAGGTCGGCGCCACCTTCAAGGCTGGCGCGTTGTGGCTTCCGGCATGAAAGTCCAGAATACCTTGAGCGCACTTCAAGCTGCGGCTACTCGGGGGAGCAACGGGTAGCCGGTTCACGCTAACCTCGCCTGCCATGCATCGCCTTCACGTAGCTTCGGCCTCCGTCGGCAATCAATGCCGCCTGGTCAAATCCATACAGCCCGGTGCTTCCTCCAGGGCGGCGCCTAACCGCTCCGTCAAGGGGACGTCCCGCAGGCGGGCCGCCCCTTACGTCGAACGTTAGGCCCACCAATCTTCCGAAGATGAATCTGCCATGCACGCAATAGGCAAGAAGGTCCCCGCCGCATTCCAGGTCTATGAAGCCGGAAAGCAGCGGCGCTACTCGCTGCTGTTCAGCGTCAATGGGGCGGTCTTTACCATCGCCAAATTGCTGGTTGGGCCAAACCCAACACTAATCCTCGGTGGTCTTGGTCTGCGCAATCTGGCCATTGGAGCAATTGCCTTCACATTGCTAATGACCGTCGACATCTTCTTTTTCGGGCAGCACATGCGAAGCACAATTCCAGATGCACAGGGTGGAGCGCCTTCAGACTACATAGGAATCTTTGGGCCTATCGGCAAGGCAGTCCTTGCCGCAATTTCCGTTCTCCTATGCACCGGGTGGGCATTGGTGGCAGCATGAAGGCCTCTACTCCGAGTGCGCTGGGCTGGCCTAACCCCTCCGTCAAGGGGACCTGCCTGCGGCAGGCCCCTTACGTCGAACGTTAGGCTTCAAATCATGGGACGCCAGGTCGTTCTACTCTTTCTGCAACTCGCGCTYCTGTCAGCCTGCAGCGAGCTGGGTAACGGKGCGGGCCAGATCAGTCAGAAGATTGGTCAAGTAACCCATGATCCGAGCGCCAAGGAACTGGACCTCTCAAAGCTCACYAGCTTTGGTTGGGARTACTTCTACTTCTTCAAGTCGRGCACWGCYCGCGAGCAGATCTGCCAAYTCATTCRYGCCAASCGCAACAATTGCGGTCGCATCATTCGGTACGAGGCAGTGCCTGAAGGCTACGTTGCTCTGTTCTTTGGCCTCAATGGAAACCTTACACATACCGAGCTTCATGCARTYGCCAACGGAGAGTTTGATTTCWCCGTTGGCGAGGATGGCTACCCCAAAGAGAAGGCCATCTTTTCCATTCGGAGAGCTTCCACTGGCACGGGGCGAGATCGCATCTTGCTTGAGCCGAGGTGAAGCC
>NZ_JBFUGE010000880.1:0-2014 GCF_056403075.1 Ideonella sp. P3_A4
GTGACGCCCAACCCCTCCCTCAAGGGGACCTGCCTACGGCAGGCCCCTTACGTCGAACGTTAAGCATCGCCATCCTTTGCCATGCCCGCCTTCGACAAAGTCCTGCTGCAGACTGCACGCTTGCTGCTTCGCCCCCTGGAGCCACCAGATGCCGCAGCCCTGCTTGCAGTTCACTCCGACGCGGAGGTGATGCGGTACTCGAACATGCCTCCCTGGGCTTCGCTTGAGCAAGCGACGGCACTGATCGAGCAGGGTCAGCCTGGGGTGAGCACAGGCAAGCACTTATGCCTTGGCATCGTTCCGCGCGATGTTGGCATGGTCGTCGGCACATGCACGTTGTACGACCTTTCTGAGCCCAATGGGCGCGCGGAGATTGGATTCGTCCTTGGGGCTCATGCCTGGCGCAACGGCTACATGGCCGAAGCGCTTGGTGCCTTGGTTCAATACTCCTTCCATGAACTCGGTCTCAACCGACTTGAAGCTGATACTGACCCGCGGAACGCGCGCTCAATCGCAACGCTTGAGCGGCTTGGCTTCGTACGCGAGGGGCACCTCCGAGAGCGCTGGATCGTCAATGGGGAGAAATCAGACACATTGCTATACGGTCTCTTGTTCAAGGACTGGGAGCGAATCCATGGACCAAAGGTCAACAGCGACGCCTAGCCCCTCAGTCAAGGAGGCGTCTTGCTGCAAGCCGCAAGACGCCGCCTACCTCGAGCGCTAGTCCGCAGAGGACCACCAGGCTCTTGTCGAAGAACTGCGTGATATGACCTCCGCCGCCATCAAGCTTCTGCATCCTATCGTTGCGGCGTTCCTTGCACTGTCGCTAGCTCTGCCAGTGTCAGGAAAGACTGTTGCAAACGCGGGCCAGTTTTGCAGCCTGCAAGCAGTCCATCCCAAGGCCGTGACAGCGGCCACCCACGGGGTTGATCTCCGAATCTTTCCCGATGCGCCGGCCATTGATGCCGCGTTCTCCGGATGCCAGAACGTGTGGTTGTCAAATCGCTTCTTGCTGGCCAAGGCCACCTATCGGAATGGTCAAGTCATCAGCTACGTTGGCCTCGACCCCGACGGTTCTCGTTCGGTCAGTTGCTTGTATGAGTCTCGGCGCTTGGTGGCGGCAGCCGGCGACTGCCCTCCGTTCGAGGCCTTCCCACTCAACAAGTCAGGTCGGGCCAAGTGAGACCGCTGCCTGACCCCTCCGCCACTTGCGTCGACCGTTGGGCCTCCAGATGAACCCTCCGAACGGTACTTTCATCTATCTTCTGGGCATCGCAGGATGCGGGAAGTTGACGATTGCCAAGGCAATCCAGAGGCGCCACAGCTGCGTCATCGTCGACAACCACCACATCAACAACGTCATCTTCGCGCTCATCGACCCAGACGGAGTCACCCCGCTTGTGCCCGCGGTCTGGGAGAAGATTTCGCGCGTCCGATCGGCCGTACTGGAGACTGTGCGAGATCTTGCCAAACCCGGACGGACCTTCATCTTCACCAATGAACTGCTGGAGGGAATCCCAAGGCACCACGAGGTCTTCGAAGACGTGCGACGCACCGCCGTTGAACGCGGAGCACGCTTGTGCACGGTCCGCCTGCAAATCGATCCCGAAGAGGCAGCACGACGAGCAACGTCTCCTGGCCGAGCGGAAGCCTTCAAAGAGATCGATCCCAACGAGGCCCGAAGGAAAGCCACGGAGGCGATCGTGCTGCGTCCGCAGGGTCTTGCAACCTTGAACCTCGACGTGACCCACCTCACGCCTGATCAAGCGGCGGAACGAATACTTGCGCACGTGTACCCCACTGGGGCCTAGCCGAGGCACCGATCGCGCGCGCATCAGCAGCTTTGATCGCCCCCGTCCGCGTTGTGTCGGTCGAGGCCCCATGTGGCCACGAGATGCTGACGCAAGATCGTGAGGATCTCGTCCGATAGCTCAGGCAATCCGCGCGCTGTGGCTCGGGCTAGGATCAACCCGCCCACCATGGTCGACAGCATCGAAACTGCGCGAACGCGGTC
>NZ_JBFUGE010000881.1:0-2013 GCF_056403075.1 Ideonella sp. P3_A4
GTGCTCAGGGCGCAGGCCAGCGCGCTGGGCGCCGCCGAGGCCCAGTCGGTCCCACAGCGCACCGTGCTCGGCAGTGGCCTGGCCAGCCACCGGCCGGTCGATCAGATTGATGCGCGGTGAGCCGATGAAGCCGGCGACGAACTCGTTGGCCGGGGCGCGGTACAGGTCCATCGGCGCGCCAACCTGCTCGATGCGGCCTTTGTTGAACAGCGCGATGCGCTGGCCCATCGTCATCGCCTCGACCTGGTCGTGGGTGACGTAGATGATCGTCGTGCCCAACTCCTGGTGCAGACGTGAGATCTCGATGCGCATGTCCACGCGCAACGCGGCATCCAGGTTCGACAGCGGTTCGTCGAACAGGAACACGCGCGGCTTGCGCACGATCGCGCGGCCGATCGCCACGCGCTGGCGTTGCCCGCCCGAGAGCTCACGCGGGAAGCGCTTGAGCAGGTCGGTGATGCGCAGCGTCTCGGCCGCGCGCTGCACCTGCGCCTTGCGTTCGGTGTTGCCGACGCCGGCCATCTTCAGCGCGAAGCCCAGGTTGTCGGCCACCGTCATGTGCGGGTACAGCGCGTAGCTCTGGAACACCATCGCCGTGCCGCGCTCGGCCGGCCGCTGGTCTTTCGCACTCGCGCCGTCRATCAGGATGTCGCCTTCGTCCAGCTCTTCCAGCCCGGCGATCAGGCGCAAGGTGGTCGACTTGCCGCAGCCCGATGGGCCGACGAAGACCATGAACTCGCCGTTGCGCACGTCGAGGTCGATGCCCTTCAGGACCTCGACGTCGCCGAAGCGTTTGCGCAGGCCGCGCAGCGAGACTTGTGCCATTGAGAGATCCCTCGTCTTGTCGCGTCGTGGCCGGTCAGGCCGGTAGCTTGGCGCCGCTGCGCAGCATACGCTGGTGCTTCAGGAAGTCACGGTACCAGCACGCGCTGTCCTTCAGGTGCCGGGCTTGCGACTCGTAGTCGACATGCACGATGCCGAAGCGCTTTTCGTAGCCTGAGGCCCATTCGAAGTTGTCCATCAGGCTCCAGACCATGTAGCCGCCGATCGGGGCACCCTGCTTCATGGCATTGGCCACCGCCTGGATGTGCTCGGCAATGTAACGCGTGCGGTCGGCGTCGTGCACCTGGCCATCGGCGATCTGGTCTTTGAAGGCGGCGCCGTTCTCGGTGATGTACAGCGGCACGCCGGGGTAGTCGCGGTGCAGGCGCAGCAGCAGCTCCGTCAAGCCTTGCGGGTAGACCTCCCAGCCCATGTCGGTCAGCGCGTGGCCCTGGCTGCCGGCTTTCCAGTGGCCGTTGGCGCTGATGACCGAACGCGAGTAGTAGTTGATGCCGAGGTAGTCCAGCTTCTGGCCGATGGCCTTGAAGTCGCCGGCTTCGACCTTGGGCGCGTCGGCGCCGAGGTCGTCCAGCGCTTCTTGCGGGTAGCGGCCGTGGAAGATCGGGTCGAGGTACCAGCGCAGCAGGTGGGCGTCGGCCAGCTTGGCGCTCTTGTGGTCTTCCGCCGAATCGGTGGCCGGGTACGTGGGCGACAGGTTCAGCACGATGCCCAGTTGCGCCTTGCAGCCCTGCGCCCGTAACGCCTGCAGCGACAGGCCGTGGCTCAGCAGCAGGTGGTGTGACACCTGTGCCGCCATCGCGCGGTTTTTCAGCCCCGGCGCGAAGGTGCCGGTTTCGTGGCCGAGCGTGGCAACGATCCACGGCTCGTTGTGGGTGGTGATCGATTCGGCGCGGTCGCCGAAGCGGCGGCCGATCTCTTGCGCGTACTCGACGAAGCGGTGCACGGTGTCGCGGTTGGCCCAGCCGCCCTTGGCTTGCAATGCCGACGGCAGGTCCCAGTGGTACAGCGTCAGGCAAGGCTTGATGCCGCGCTCGAGCAGGCCGTCGACCAGGCTTTCGTAGAAGGCCAGGCCGGCTTCGTTCCAGGCGCCGTCGCCGGTCGGGCGCACACGCGGCCACGAGATCGAGAAGCGGTAGGCATCGACGCCGAGGCCCTTGATCATGTCCAGGT
>NZ_JBFUGE010000882.1:0-1993 GCF_056403075.1 Ideonella sp. P3_A4
GTCAAGCGCCGCGCGGCGCAGCTGTACCGCGACCTGACCGCCAACCCAGAGGCCGCGTTGCGCGACCCGCTGCAGGTGATGGACTGGGTCAACCTGTATGCGCTGGCCGTCAACGAAGAAAACGCCGCCGGTGGCCGCGTGGTGACCGCGCCGACCAACGGCGCCGCCGGCATCGTGCCCGCGGTGCTGCACTACTACCACCGCTTCGTGTACGGCGCGACCGACACCGGGGTGATGGACTTCATGCTCACCGCCGCGGCGATCGGCATCCTCTACAAAGAGAACGCCAGCATCTCGGGCGCCGAGGTCGGCTGCCAGGGCGAGGTCGGCGTGGCCTGCTCGATGGCCGCCGGCGCCTTGGCCGCGGTGATGGGCGGCACGCCGGAGCAAGCCGAGAACGCTGCCGAGATCGGCATGGAGCACCACCTGGGCCTGACCTGCGACCCGGTCGGCGGCCTGGTGCAGATCCCCTGCATCGAGCGCAACGCGATCGCGTCGGTCAAGGCCATCAACGCGGCGCGCATGGCACTGCACGGTGACGGCACGCACCATGTGAGCCTCGACAAGGTCATCAAGACCATGCGCGAGACCGGCGCCGACATGCAGACCAAGTACAAGGAAACCGCGCGCGGCGGCCTGGCGGTCAACATCGTCGAGTGCTGAAGCGCCGCGGGCTTCAACCCCCGGTGGCGCCGTCTGCGAGGCAACGCCGGATCTCATCGAGCAAGGTTTGTGAGTCGATCGGGCGCTGCAGGTAGCGCATCGCCCCCATGGCCATGCCTTTGGCACGGTCACGTTCGTCCCAATGGGTGGCCGACAAGAAGATGAACGGGATGCTGCTCAGCGCCGCATCGGCCTTGACCTCGGCGATGAAATCGAAGCCGCTGCCGGTGGGCATGCCAACGTCGCTGATGATCAGGTTCGGCCGCTCGGTCCGGGCAAGCTGCAGCGCAGCAGCGGCGGTATCGGCGGTGAGCACGCGGTAGCCCAGCGGCTGCAGCAGATCTCGCTTGAGCTGCAGGTTGGACGCCGTGTCGTCCAGCACCAGGACGGTCAGCCCCGCCGGCGGTGGCGGCAATGGCGCCGGGGCTGGCGCCGGGGACGGCCCAGGTGGTTCCGACCAGAGGCTGGGCACCAGGGTTCTCAAGGTGGCGATGAACTCCACCGGCTCGATCGGCTTGGACACATAGCCATCGAAGCCCGCCGCCAGGATGCGGCCGCGGTCACCCACCATGGCCAGCGCGGTGATGGCCACCAGCGGCATCTGCGCCAAGCCAGGCTGCGCCCTGACCTGCCGCGCGAACTCGTAGCCGTCCATCACCGGCATCTGGATGTCGCACAGCACCGCGTCGAAGTCGCGCCGCTGCGTCAGGATCTTCAGCGCCTGTTCACCGTTCTCGGCCGCACTGACCTCGAAGCCTGAGTTGTCGAGCAGGTAGCCGAGCAGCGCGAGGTTGATGGCGTTGTCGTCGACGACCAGCAGGCGCGGCCGTTTCATCGAGCGGCCTCCGCAGGCTTGGCGGCGGCAAGCGACAGCCAGAACCGGCTGCCAACGCCCAGCTGGCTGGCCACCTCGATGTTGCTGCCGTGCAGCTCGGCCAGCTTGCGGCAAAGGTACAGGCCCAGGCCCGTGCCTTCGACACTGGCCGGCCGGCTCAGGTTGCCCACCTGGGTGAACGGCTGGAAGAGCTGGGCCACGTCTTCGCTCGACATGCCGACGCCGGTGTCGGACACCCCCACCRCGAGCCGAGGCTCCTGCGAAGCAGCTTCAATCGGTTCGACGAAAACCTCGACCCGCCCTTGTTCGGTGAACTTGATCGCGTTGTTGGTCAGGTTGATCAGGATCTGCTGCAGCGCGCGCCTGTCGGCCATCACCATGCCGCTGGGCGACAACCGCGTCTGCAGCTTCAAGCCCCTGGCGCTGGCGCTGGGCCCGAGCGTCGTGACCACGTCCTCTACCAGGGCATTGCAGTCCACCGGCACCAGCTGCATC
>NZ_JBFUGE010000883.1:0-1989 GCF_056403075.1 Ideonella sp. P3_A4
GCCAAGCAACCCTGGATGAACTCGCTCAGCGCATTGACTTCGGGGATGTGGATGTCGCGGCGGCCCTTCTCAACGAAGTGGATCAGCTTGTCGCGTGCCAGCTTGGACAGCGCGCGGCTCACCGTTTCCAGCGTCATGCCAAGGTAGTTGCCGATCTCGGCACGCGTCATGCGCAGCGTGATCTGGTCGGTGCGCAGGCCACGCTTGGCGAGTGATTCGGCCCAGTAGCGCAGGAAATCGGCCACGCGCGCGTCGGCCGGCAGCGTGCACACCGACATCAGCGAGTCGCGGTCGCGGGCGATTTCGCGGCTCATCGCACCGTGCAGCACCGTCAGCAGCGCCGGCTGCGACGCGCAGGCCGAGAGCAGTGCGTCGTAGCGAATGACCCAGACCTCGCCGATGTCCATCGCCACCGCGTCGCACGAGTACTGGTTGTTGGCAATGCCGTCGAAGCCCAGCCAGTCGCCGCGGAACTTTAGGCCCACCACCTGCTCGCGCCCGTCGGGTGACAGCGTGACGATCTTGAAGAAGCCCGAGTTCAGGATGTAGAGGTTGCCGAACTGCTCGCCGGCCTGGTAGATGACGTCACCGGCGTGCACCACGCGGCGCTGCGGCGCCAGCTTGTCGCTCAGCAGTTTCAGCGTGTCGGCGATGGCCTGGCTGGCGCGCTGGTTCGCACCAGCATCACTCCTCGGTGCCCGGAACATGGCCGCCACGGGGGCCAAGGCCGGGGTGCGGTGCGAGGTGGCGGTGCTGAGCATGTCGAACTCTCCTGAAGGGCGGTGCGTGAGGCGATGAGTGAATGCTAGGCAGCGCCCGACAACGGCATGCCAACGGCCAGCGTCGCTCGGTAACGCTGCGTCAATGCTGTGTATCAGCTCGGTATCAACACAAATCGAACGGCGAGGGGTTGACGGGCATCAATGCCGCGCCCCGTTGGACCCGTAGGCTTCACTTCCAGGCTTTTGCACCCCGGACCGACCGCTCTTCGTCATGCTCCCGTCCCACCAAACCGGCCACCTCGATGCCGCGCTGCCAGCGCGGTTCGATCGCCAGGCGCTGCTCGACGCGGCTCGCCTGTTGCAGCGTGCCGCCCAAGCCGGTGACACGCGGCCATTGCTGCGGGGCAAGAAACTCGGGCTGCTGCGTGGGGCTGACGAGTCGAGCGATGCCTGGCACTTTTGCAGTGCCGCCCACGAGCTGGGCGCCCACGTGGCGCAGATCCGCTCGGCCTTCACGCCGGACAGCACCCCGAGCGAGGTGCAAGACACGGCACGCATGCTGGGCCGCCTGTACGACGCCGTCGAGTGCCAGGGACTGCCGCCGTCGCTGGTGAATCAACTGGCCGATGCAGCCGGCATCCCGGTGTACGACGGACTGGCGCCGCCTTCACACGCCAATGCAGACCTGGCACGCCAACTCGCCGGCAACGAGCCCTGGGCCGACAAGCAGCGCTACGTCGTGCAGGCCATGCTGTTGGCGACGATCACCTGACCGGCGCCCGCAGCGCTATTCGACGCGAAGCACGTCCAGGCTCGACACTGGCGCCGCGGTGTTGCCCCACGACCGGCGGATGTAGGTCACGACGGCAGCCAGGTCGCTATTGCTCAGCGTCTGCCCGAACGGCGGCATGCCAAACGGCGCCGGGTTGCCTGTGGTGGTTGGGGCAAAACCGCCATGACGAATGACCTGCACCAGGTTGTCATACGAACCCAGGTTGACCGCCCGATTGCCCGCCAGGGCCGGGTAGATGTTCGGCACCCCTTCCCCTCGGTCCCCGTGGCAGGACGCGCATTGCGCCTCATAGACTTTGCCGCCTCGCGCATACGCTCCGGCGTCCGCACGATTGTTCTTCGCTGGCTCGGGCTGCTTCACGGGCAGCGAAGCCAGGAACTGCGTCATCGCGTCGAGGTCCTGCTCGGTGAGGTACTGCGTGCTGCTGAAGACGACTTCGGCCATCGGCCCGGCGACCGAGGCGTGTTCAGACAC
>NZ_JBFUGE010000884.1:0-1985 GCF_056403075.1 Ideonella sp. P3_A4
GGATTGGGTCGGGTGTCGCCGACCAGCTCGGGCGCAAGGAGTCGTTCGCGCGCCATCAGTGGCCGACAACGGTCGAGTGACCGGTGACGGAGGCGCAGCAGGCGTACAGGGCGTAGGCCGACGAATGTCCGGTGACCGCCTCCGCTGACATTCATGCCGTCGACGGCGAATGACGGGGTCCAGTCTCAAGGAGGCGTACGCGCTACACAAGCGAAGGACCGCTCCTGCCGCCGAACTCGGTCCTTCAGAGTCCTGCTGATCTGGGTTAGCCAGCCCGCCCCGCCAACAACTCCACAAACGTCTCCGCCCCCGGCAACCGATGCACCAGGCTGACCGAGGCGCCGGTGCCGTCATCCGTCGCACGCCACCACAGCGTGCATCCCGCGACGCGAGCCAGCAGCTCGGTGCTGGCCATTGATGGCAGCCAGCGAGACAGCGGCACCGAGGCCGCCATTTCATAGCGCTCGGAAGTGGGCGTGCTGCGTATGTTCAGCGGCGAGGCGGGCCCGGCGGTAGGCCAGGGCGGCGCTTCGCTCAGGGCGAGCTCGAAGGCGTCGAGGGAGGTCTGGTCGCTCAGCGTTTGCACCGCGGCGTTGGCGAGGTGGGTGTACCAGAGTTCGAGGTGGTCGAGTGCGATGCGGTCGATCGGTGGACGCGCGCGGGGCTGGGCGATCAGCAGCGGGTAGTAGCGGCCGACGTTGTCGCAGCTGGGCATCAGCAGGCCGAACCACCATTGGTTGTCGAGCACGCCCGGGGCCCACGCAAAGCGCAGCACCGGCGCGGTCAGGTAGGTTTGCAGCCAACGCTCGCCAAGTTGTTCGCTGCTGCGTTGCATCACATGCGACAGCCACGTGTCGCAGCTTTGCACCCAAGAGGGTGGCAGGCGCCGTTGGGCAAAGTCGCCGAGGGAGGCGAGCTTGCCGTACCAGCCCGGCGGTGTGGCGGTGTCGCTCATGGGTGGGGCGGCGGTCACGTCCATCATGTCGCTCACAGCCCCGCCGGACAGGCGAACTCGTTCAGCTCGTGCAGCCGGAAGGGGTTGCGCACGCTGCTGGTGGTGACCTCGAACACGGCCTTGCGGCCATCGATGTCGAAGGTCGCGCGGAAGCGCTCGGGCGCGCCGGTGGGCTCGATCTTCACGCGCTCGAACAGACGGAACAGCGCCCACGGGCCGTCGGTGACCATGCCGGACGCGCTGCCGTTGGCGCTGGGCGGGCTGACTTGCACGCGTACTTGTGAGCTGCCGCGCGGGCCAGGCCATTGCACGGCCGTCGGGATCTGCGGGCCATGGGCGTAGCGCACGATCTGGCCGTCGRCATCGAGGATGAACTGCGTCAGCGTCGCGTCCATCTCGATCGGCTTGAAGTCGAGCTTCAGCGACGGCGCGTTTCCGGCGGGGAAGAAGGTCTCGCGGATCGCGGCGGCGCGTTGGAACTGCGGCAGCGAGCCACCGTCCAGGCCCAGCGGCGTGCCTTCGACGGGGCGGAACTTCCACGGCCTTGTGGTCGTGTCCACATAGGCCGCAAGCTTTTGTTGGAACAGCTGGTCGATCTTGCCGCCGGGGCCGAACAGCATCGCGAAGTCGGCCGGTGTCGCGTCGCGCGCGGCCGTGCGGTCCAGCGGGTATCGGCCGGCCACCGCCTGCTGGCAGAACTCGCCAACCTGGGAGCGCACCTCTTGCCCGAGGTTCTGCCTAACGCCAAGTTGTGACGCGTTGGCGCTGCTTTGCGACAGGTTGTCGAGCATCGCGCGCAGCGGCTGCGGCATGCGGGCCGCTTCGGCTTTGACGCGGTTGGGCAGCGGCGAGGGCGGCGGCGCCGCGCCACCCTGGATCGCCGTGGCCACCGCATTCAGCAGCACGTTGACTTCGGCGATCAGGCCGAGCGTGTCGTCCAGCGGCGCCTTGCCGCCCTGCGGTGCGGACACCAGGAAGCGCAGGCTGGCAAAGCGATCGTCGACGACGCTTTCGGGGCGCGGTGCTGAAC
>NZ_JBFUGE010000885.1:0-1971 GCF_056403075.1 Ideonella sp. P3_A4
GGCTGAAGGTCAGCAGCCAGGCCGAGGCCAGGGACTGCGTGATCATCGGCAGCGTGACCAGGTAGAACACCTGCCACGGCTTGGCGCCGAGATCCATCGCTGCTTCTTCCAGCTGCGGATTCAGCTCCTGCAGGCGAGCGGAGATGACCACGGAGCCATAGGCCAGGCCCAGCACCATGTGGCCCAGCAGGATCGTCATGAAGCCGCGCTCGGGAAACCCGACGGCCCGTTGAATGGCCACCAGCATCAGCAGCAGCGACAGGCCTTGAATCACCTCCGGCATCACCAGCGGCGCGTTGACCATGCCGCTGAAGAAGGTGCGGCCGAAGAAGCGCTTGTACTTGACGAGTGCGAAGGCCGCCATCGTGCCGAAGATGACCGACAGCGTGGCCGACCAGAACGCGATCTTCAGCGACAGCCACAGGCCGGAGAGGATCTCCTGATCGCTGGCCAGCTTGCCGTACCACTCGAGCGTGAAGCCACCCCAGACGGTGGGCAGCGGCGACTTGTTGAACGAGTAGACGATCAGGGTGACCATCGGCAGGTACAGGAACAGGAAGCCCGCCAACAGCCAGCTCTTGCCGAAGCCGGCCGCGAACCGGGTGCCGAATACAGCACGACTCATGACTTCCTCTCCTGCGCTTCCGCCTGGTATTTGTTGAACACGGCCAGCGGCACGACGATCAGCAGCACCAGCACAACGGCCACGGTCGAGGCGATCGGCCAGTCGTTGTTGCTGAAGAATTCGTCCCAGATCACGCGGCCGATCATCAGCGTCTGCGGGCCGCCCAGCAGCTCCGGCGTCACGAACTCGCCGACGCWGGGGATGAACACCAGCATCGAACCGGCGATGATCCCGGCCTTGGACAGCGGCACCGTGACCTTCCAGAACGCGACCCACGGCGAAGCGCCCAGGTCGGCCGCCGCCTCCAGCAGCCTCAGGTCCAGCTTCGCCAGGTTCGCGTACAGCGGCAGGATCATGAACGGCAGGTAGGTGTAGGTCATGCCCACCACCAGCGAGAACGGCGTGTGCATGTACTTGTCCAGCGCCTCGATCATTCCGCCGGCCAGCAGCAGGTGGTCCATGTGCAGCGCGGTCAACGCGTTGGCCACCCAGCCACCTTCGTCGAGCAGCCCCTTCCAGGCGTAGACGCGCAGCAGGAACGAGGTCCAGAACGGCAGCATCACCATCATCAGCAGCGTCGGCTGCAGCGTGGCGCGTGACCGCGCCATGAAGTAGGCGAAGGGGTAGCCGATGAACAGGCAACAGGCGGTCGTGATCGCGGCGTACTTGACGCTCGACACGTAGGCTTTGAAATACAGGTCGTCGGAGACGATGAAGTTGTAGTTCGAGTACTTCAGCGTCAGCTTGACAACACCGTCGGCGACCGTCATCACGTCCTGTACCGTGACGGCGCCCATCTCGGCCAACGAGTACTTGAAGACGATCAGGAACGGCGCCAGGAAGAAGGCCAGCAGCCACACATAGGGGATGCCGATCACCGCGGTGCGGCCCCGCCACCAGCGGGGTTTGCGAATGGCAAAGCTCATGGGGTGCCCCTTACTGCGTGAGCACCACGTGCGCGGCGTCGGTCCAATGGGCCCAGACGGTGTCGCCCCAGGTGAAGTTGTGCTGGCGATGACGCTCTGTGTTGGCCTGGCTGACGGCCATCATCAGGCCACTGGCCAGCTTGATGCGGTAGACGGTGAAGCTGCCGAAGTACGACAGCTCCTCGACCGTGCCGCGGGCGGTGTTGAACTCGCCATCGGGCTTCTCGGCGGCCAGCTGGATCTTCTCCGGCCGCAGTGCCACGGTCACCGGCATGCCCAGCGTGCCGGTGATGCCGTGGCCCACGTAGTGGCGGCAGTCGGCACAGTCGATGACCACGTGGTCGGGTTCGTCGACCGCAACCGTTCCGTCCATCAGGTTCACGTTGCCGATGAAGTCGGCGACGAAGCGCGATGCCGGGG
>NZ_JBFUGE010000886.1:0-1970 GCF_056403075.1 Ideonella sp. P3_A4
GGCCCGGGCTGGCCAATGACAGGCGCAGGCCCTGGTCGGCCAGTGCCGCAATCTGCGGCCAGGCCTGCTGCAACTCGCCCCAGGTGATCTGGCCGTCGTCGTCGGCGTCCAGCGGCATCACGCGGTCCAGGTCGCGCAGCGCGATGTCCCAGCGTTGCTGCACCACGGGGCCTTCGGCCACCAGGCTCAGCGTGGCGTTGCTGGGCGCATGGGCACGAGCGTCGGTGGGGACCAGCAACATGGCCGCGGCCGTGCCGGTGACCGCCAGCAGCAAACGGGTCAGGCGTTCAGTACGGTCGCTCAACAGGGTCAGGCTCATGAACGGCTCCGGGTGGCGGATGAGGTGGGGGCAGATGCGCTGTGCTTCGCAGCTGGCCAGCGTGCGTCGACAAACCCTTGCTCGCGGGCCCAGCGGCGCACCGGCTCGCCAGCTTCGGGCTGGCCTGCGGCGGCTGCAGCGCGCAGCAACAGCAGTGCATCGGCCGGTTCGCGCTGCCAAGCCCAGTTGGACTGAGCCAGTGCCAGGGCCTGCGGTGCGTCGCCCAGCAGGTCGAGCGCAAAGCGCGCCTGTTCGCGGGCATGGCTGCGGTCGCCGCGAGCGAGGGCGGCGTCGAAGCGGGCTTGCAACTGGGGGATCAGCGTGTCGGCGTCGGTGGCGTGTTTGCCAGACGACGTGCGGGCCAGGCGGTGGCGGGCGATGGCCGTGCGCAACAGCAGCGCGTCGGCCGCTTCGTAGCCGCGTAGCAGACGTTCGGCTTCAGCCGGGCGCTGCTGGTCCAGCAGCCAGTCGGCGTAGGCGGCCAGGGCGTACAGGCCCGGGGCATCGCCGGCGATGGCGGCGCGGAACAGCGCGTCTGCCTGGCGGTTGCCGCTGCGCTGGGCCAATTCGGCGCGCAGCAGCGCCAGCCACGGGTCGTCGGCATTGCCCAGCGCGGCCAGCGTGGCGTCGGCCTGGCGGGCGGTCAGCCGGCCTTGCAACTGGCCCACCTCGGCGAGGCAGGCGCGGGCGGGGGCTTGCACGCCGGCGCCCAGCGTCACGTAGTCGGCACCGGCCAGGCGCTCGCAGCCGGCGCGGGCCTCGGCGTAGCGGCCTTGCACTTGGTGAATCGATGCGCGCGTCAGCTCCGCCTGGGCGCGCAGCGCCAGCCCTGGCGAGGCGGCCTGGCTGTAGTCGGCGCGTCGCAAGCCGAGTCGGCTGTTCGCGGTGCCGGCGTTGGCATCGGGGGCGGTGACCAGCGCGTCCAGGTCGGCCAGCGCGGCGTCGAAGTCATGCTGGCCCTGGCGGATCGTGGCGCGCAGCAGGCGCACCGGGCCAGGGGCTTGAGCGTCCGCCCACCAGGGGGCGAGGGCGGCCTGGGCTTGGCCCCAGTCGCGCGGGTCGCCGCTGCGGCGGGCCTGGTTGATGGCTTGGCGCGCAAGGGTCAGTGCGAGTGAGAGGTTTGGCTGGGTCTGAGCGGCTTGGGTGCGCAAGGCTTCGCGTTGGCCAGCACCGGCGCGGCGGGCCGTCACGCCAGGCAAACGGGCCGGCAGGCGCTCGATCACTTCGTGGTCGTCGGTGGGCACGCGCGGCGCGGCTTGGCCGGGCAGGGCGTGTGCCAGCAGCAAGGCGGCGGCCATTGTCGAGAGCGTCAAGAACGGGCGCATGGGCAGGCTCCAGCCTGGGGCCGCTGCGATCGGCGCAGCGGCGAAGGAAACGGTTCGGGCGATCACCAGGGATCGGCGAAGTGGCARGACCCGGCCAGGTCGCTCCAGCCGGGCCGGCGTGACGCCACTTGCGTGCGGCGCCACGCGGCGGCGCTTACTGCGCGCCCGGTGTCGGCGTGTTCAGGTACGGGAAGCCGCTCAGGAACGGCGTCACGGCCTGGTCGACGGCGTCGTGCAGGTTGTACGAAGTGGTGCCCAGCGGCACGTACTTCGGCTTGCACTTCTCGCCCAGGCCCAGCGCGTTGGTGTTGCCGTTGGCCATGCAC
>NZ_JBFUGE010000887.1:0-1963 GCF_056403075.1 Ideonella sp. P3_A4
ATCATGGCCAGGGCGACGGAGCCGGACAGCGCATCGTCTGGCACGCCGCTAATGCAGGCGGCTCAGGAAAGAGCCTCAAAGTCTGCAACGGACCATATTCTTGACGAGTTCAATTTTGCGATTCTGCGTGGCCGGGCGTACACGACTCAGCCCTATCTGGCGATCGTGAACTCTGGAGACGATGTTGAAATAGACAAGTCGACCTTCAAGTCGCGCTTCCGCATCCAGCCATGAAGAAAGAGAATTTGTTGTCGTTGGCGCAGGACGACGGCTTCTCCGATTGGCTTCAGCGAGAGATCGATCGCGCCGGCAAGGTCGTTCACACGCCGCACAAGAAGTGGCCGCTGGTTGCGGACTCGATCGTGCTACCGCCGGGCATGCACCACATCCACAAGCCCTTGGTTCTGCGCAGCGGCGTTCAAATAAGGGGGAGCAGCCAGTCCTCGACTGCACTGATCAGCCACCTTCAGGGGGACCAGGCGGTCTTCAGCACGGCCCCGGACGACGAGCCTTATGCCGTTAAGATCGAGCATCTGCACGCGATCTCTGCGAATCAGTTTCAAGGGCGGTTCCTGGAGGTCTTCAACGCCAATCGAAACTGTATCTTCAATGACCTCTTCATAGAGAACTTTGATAGCGGAATCAGGGCCGTAGACTGCTATACAACTGCGTTTCGGGATATCGGTATATACCGCTGCCGGTTGGGTTTTTTGGCGGGGAATCTCACCAACGGGCGCGTCGAGAACGTCAAGATAGAAAACTGCTCGACGCATGGCTTTGAACTGACCTGCTCCGAAAAAAACACGACTACGGGCACTGAAGTGCGGGGCTTGGTTTGCCAGGGAAATGGCTATAGCGGAGTGCGCCTGCACGGCCTCGACCAGGTCCGCTTTTCCTCGCTGTTTCTCGAGGGGAACAACCGGGATGCGGTGCGGGAGGTCTCGAGCGACGCCAAATATGGTCAGCTCAGCGTCGTGGCGGACAGTGGGGTGATCAACCGACGCAACGGCAATCTCGTCTTTGACTCAATCTTCATCACACCAGGGTACTCGACGTTGGTCAGCAGTCCGGCCATCGATCTTGGCCACGCGGAGAATGTTCGCTTTATCGGTGGATACATTCGGTCGAACCGCCTCGCCTTCAGGCCGGCCTTCCGGATTGCGCCAGGCGTGAATGTGTGTTCGATCGAAAGCATCACCTTCCAGGGATTCAAGGAGGCTGATTTGATCGAAATCACGCCGTCGACCAAGCTCACGACTCGCGATCTCGTGCTGGTCCGGCCGGAACCCGTTGCGGGCAGGCGCGCGAAGGACATTGCGCCCGACGAGCTTGCCCATGAGGGCCTGCATTCCCGAGCTTCGTGATCGTGCCAGCAGATCCGGACTGGGCTGCTGTGGCCCGGCACCGCCAGCCCCGACAGATTGGTTCCAGGACGCGCGTCTGCTCACCCGATGCAGTGCTGCCATAGACTTGAATCGCGGAGTCGTACCCATGAAGAGAGCTCTCATCACCGGCGTCACGGGGCAGGATGGCTCCTACCTCTCCGAGTTTCTGTTGGCGAAAGGCTATCAGGTGCATGGGATCAAGCGCCGTGCCTCGCTGTTCAACACCCAGCGGGTGGACCACATCTACGAGGATCCTCATGTCGATCACCAGCAGTTCGTGCTGCACCACGGCGACCTGACAGACAGTTCGAGTCTCACGCGCATCCTCTCCCAGGTGGAGCCTGACGAGGTCTACAACCTGGGTGCCCAGTCCCACGTGGCCGTAAGCTTCGAGGCGCCGGAGTACACGGCCGATGTGGACGCGATTGGCACGCTGCGCCTGCTCGAAGCCATCCATTTTTTGGGCATGGAAAAGAAAACTCGCTTCTACCAGGCCAGCACCAGCGAACTCTTCGGTCTCGTGCAAGAGACTCCGCAGACGGAGACGACGCCTTTCCACCCACGCAGTCCGTATGGCG
>NZ_JBFUGE010000888.1:0-1952 GCF_056403075.1 Ideonella sp. P3_A4
GTTGCTGTCGATGTTGATCGTCACGCCGCCCCAGGTCTCGTTGTGGCCGCCGCGGAACTGCTTGAAACGCTGGCTGTTGACCCAGTAGCCCGAGCTGATGCACGACAGGTTCCAGGTCGAATGGTCCAGGTCCCAGTCTGCCGCGTTGATGAAGCGCGGCGGGCGTGCCAGCGACGCGTAGTCGCTCAAGTAAGTGCCGCAGGCCGAGCCGTAGACGCCCGAGACCTGCGCCGGCGCGACGGCCAGCTGGTCGACCCAGCCCTGCATGAACGACTTGACCGCGGCGCGGCACGAGCTGCTGTTCGAGAAGGCTTCCATGTCGTAGGTGACCGGCGTGTCCTGCGCGGTGCCGAAGCCCAGTGCCTTCAACGCGTTGTAGGCGGCGATCGCCTCCGTCTTGCCTTGCTGGTAGGCGGTGGCCGTGTCCGAGCTGAAGCGGTGCGGGAAGCTCGTGCACGGCGCTTGCGGGCCGACCCACAGCAGCTCGTAGCGCCAGCCCTGGGCGTAGGTGGTGTTGAACCACGACGAGGTCAGGTTAGGCTGGCTGCAAGCGCGCGAATTTCCGCCGATGTAGACGCCGATCCACGACCACGGCGTGCCGCTCCACCACTTCTGCATCGACGTCGTCGAGGGCGCGGTGCAGGCATCGAAGCCCTGGCCTTGCATCACACCATTGCCTGCGGGCACGGCCTGCGCGGCGCCGCACAGCGTCAGGCCAACCCCGGCCAGCGCTGCCAACGAAAGCCAGGTTCGGGGGGAACCGTTTCTTTGCATCTTCACTGGGTGATCTCCTTGTGGTTGAGAACGCAGTGGGCAGCGGCACTGAGGCCCCCAGGGCCGTGACCGGCCCGCCCCCCGAGGGGGATCAAGAAATTCGGGAGCGGACCCATCGTTTCTTGAGAGGACGCGTCGCAGGAACCCACGGCGTCGGCGCGCAGGATGGGCTGTAGTCGCGTTGTAGGCAATTACGAATATGCGTCGGCGGGTTTGAACCGTTGCGCAATGCAAGCGCATACGGCAAGCGAATGTGGCAGAAGAATGAAAAAAGCCGGCCAACCCTTGCGGGCGGCCGGCCAATAGCGGACGGTTTTCGAGTTGGTCTACTTGACCAGCTTCGCCGGCACCGCCAGCAACTGCAATTGGCCGCCTTCGACCGCTTCGCCGGCGATCGGGTAGTGCGCCTGGGTGTCGAGCAGGTAGTAGCGCGTGGTGCGCACGTCGTAGCCCGGGACGTTCTTGAACAGGTCGCTGATGTCGAGCACACCGGAGGATTCTTCGTCCTGCGTCAGGAAATCAGGGCCGGCGTTGAGGAACCGGTTGGCATCATGCGTGGCCAGCTCGACCAGCGCGCCGGTGGCGGGGTTCAGGCCCCAGACCTTGCCCAGGCGAGCGTTGTTGCCCACGTCTTCCGAGAAGATGACATGGCCGGTCTTCTTGTCGGTCGTCAGGTTGTCGGCCATCTGGAACACCGAGCCGTTGGCGCCGCCGTCACCGGCCACGCGGACCGTGCCGCCCAGCTCGGGGTTGGCGATGTCGGCGAAGTTGAATTCCCAGATGCGCGAACGGCCTGTCGTGCTGGAGGTGGTGGCCACGTGCAGCGACTTCGGGTTCTTCCAGCTCCAGCCGGCGTCTTCCGGCCGCATGAAGTTGCTGCCACCGCCGGCCACGGTTTGCGTGTTCAGCGCCAGGCCGCTGCCGTTGCCGTAAGCGGTGGGCGTCACGTCGACCAGCGTGAAGGTGCCGTCGGCGGCAGCGCCGAAGGGCTGGTCGGTCAGGTCTTCGCTCTGGTTGCCGGTGACCTTGACCGCATACAGCTTGCCGCCGTGCAGGCCGGCCTTCTGGACCACGTTGCCGGTGCTTTGCTTCTGGCCGACGTAGACGTAGATCTGGCCTTCGACGGTGGAGTCGTCGGTGCCGACGACGATGGTCTTGTCTTGCTTGACGCGGTTGGC
>NZ_JBFUGE010000889.1:0-1952 GCF_056403075.1 Ideonella sp. P3_A4
CCACCGTCCCGACCGAGTGCACGCGTTGGTRTGGCACGCCGTCAACGTCGTGAAAGCTGGTGCGCAGCGCCTCGTGGCGATGCACCATCGCATCCAGGRCAGCCTGCAGCGCGGCCGGGTCGAGCGGCCCATCCAGCCATGCCGCCCAGATAACGTGGTATGCGGTCGCCAAGGGGTCTAGCTGGTGCATCAGCCACAACCGCAGTTGCTGGGGCGAGACCGAGAGCATGGCATCGCGGCGGACTCGGCACATTGGCGGATGCGGTTCGACCGTCGAATCCCGCTCCGACTCGATCTGGCGCGCCAGTGCCGCCAGCGTGGGGTGGGTGAAAAGCGCCGCGACCGGCAGCCGCACGCCGAAGGCGGCTTCGATCTGTTGCCGTGCCCGTGTGGCCAGCAGCGAGTGGCCGCCGAGAGCGAAGAAGTCGTCGTCACCGGCCACGTTGGACACGCCCAGCAGACCGGACCAGAGCGCGGCCAGCGTCGCCTCCACCGCACTGCGCGGTCCCCGTGGCGCCGACGTGCCACGGCTTGCCGCGGGCGGAAGCGGCAGTGCGCGACGGTCGAGCTTGCCATTCGGTGACAGCGGCAGGCTCGGCAGGGCTTGGATCACGGTCGGCACCAGACCGGCAGGCAGCCGCGCGCGCAGCAGGTCGGCCACGCTCTGCGGCGCGACGTCGCCAACCACGTACCCGACGAGCTGGCGCGTGTCGCCATGACCTTGCACTGCCGCAGCGGCGTCGCGCACGCCGTCGATGCAACGCAGCGCAGATTCGACCTCACCGAGTTCGATGCGCTGGCCGCGCAGCTTCACCTGGCTGTCGTTTCGCCCCAGGAATGCAAGCGTGCCGTCCGAAAGCCAGCGCACGCGGTCACCGCTGCGGTACATGCGGGCACCGGCGCGTTCGGCGTGCGGGTCGTCGACGAAACGCTCGCCCTCCAGATCCGGGCGTCGCCAGTAGCCGGCGGCCACGCCGGCACCGCCAATCCAGAGCTCGCCCACCGCGCCATGGGGCAGCAGGCGGCGCTGTTCGTCCAGCACGAACAGCGTCACCCCGCGCAGCGGGCTTCCGATCGGTGTCGTCTCGTGCTGCGCGGTCAGGCCCACCTGGTAGACCGTGGCGCAGACCGTCGTCTCGGTCGGGCCATAGCCGTTCAGGACGACGAGACCGGGCACGCCATGGCGCAGCGCGACAAGCAGTGCCTCGGGGATCGGCTCGACGCCGACGAGCAGGCGGCGCRGGCCGGGCAGCGTTGCGGCCTGCGCCGCGGCTCGCAGATCCGAAAGCAGGAACGGTGGCACATAGCTGCTGGCGATGCGCTGCTCGCCGAGCCAGGCCACGAACTGCGGGCCGTCCAGCCGCAGCCGGTCCGGCACCGGGCACAGCGTGGCGCCATGCAGGAGCGGCGCAAACACCTCCCAGACAGAGACGTCGAAGCTGGGGCTGGTCCACCAACTGCAGCGCTCACCGGGCCGCAGCGGCTGGCGGCCATCAAAGTCGGCCACCAGGTTCAAGGCGCCGCCGTGGCGACACAGAACGCCCTTGGGCTCGCCAGTCGATCCGGAGGTGTAGAGCAGGTAGGCGGGTGCCTCGGCATCCACAGTCGCCAGCTTTGCATCGGCCTGCGCGCCGCCGCCCGCATCGACCAGGTCGGCGAGGGGCGTGGACGGCAGATCCAGCGCCGTGGCGGCGGCGTCCACCGCGTTCGGGGACGATCCGGTGACCACCAGCCGCGGCTGTGCGTCCGCCAGCATCTGAGTCAGCCTGGCGGGTGGGTACGCGGGATCCAGCGGCACGTAGATGGCATCGGCGCAGAGCGTGGCGAGAATGGCCACGACAAGCTCGGCCGAGCCGGACATGCCGAGCGCTACGCGGTCGCCTGTACGGACCCCGCGTGAGCGCATCGCCTGTGCGCCGCGCACCGCGCGCGACGCCAAGTCGCGGTAGCTC
>NZ_JBFUGE010000890.1:0-1943 GCF_056403075.1 Ideonella sp. P3_A4
GTCTTGCTGTCGAAAGACGCGCAGGCCGGCATCAACTGGGGTGGCTTCGGCCGCATTCTGGGCGACAAGCTGGCCGGCTCGTTCGGCATCGTGGGCGCAGGCACCGTGCTGGGCACCACCGGCGCGATCGGCAACGCCGATGTCGCCAGCACGCCCGCCAGCAACATCTCGACCGCAGTCACTGGCCGGGGCTTCTATGGCCTGGCTCTGCAATCACCCAACTTCTCGGCGCTGATCAACTTCCTGCAAACGCAGGGCGACGTGTCGGTGCTGTCCAGCCCGCGCATCGCGACCTTGAACAACCAGAAGGCCGTGCTGAAGGTCGGTAGCGACGAGATGTTCGTCACTGGCGTGTCGAGCAGCACCACCACCAGCGGCAACAGCGCGGTCTCGTCGCCGACGTTGACGCTGACGCCCTTCTTCTCCGGCATCGTGCTGGATGTGACGCCACAGATCGACAGCGAAGGCGTCGTGATGCTGCACGTGCACCCGGCCATCAGCAACGTGACCGAAAAGGTCAAGGCCATCGACCTCGGCTCGCTCGGCAACTACCGCCTGCCGCTGGCCGCCAGCACGGTCAACGAAAGCGACAGCATCGTGCGCATCGGCGACGGCCAGATCGTCGCGATCGGCGGCCTGATGGTGCAGACCGCCAACGACACCCGCAGCGGCGTGCCCGGCCTGTCCGAAGCGCCGCTGGTTGGCGGCCTGTTCCGCCAGACCAGCACGCTCAACTCCAAGCGCGAGCTGGTGATCCTGATCAAGCCGACTGTTATTCAAGGCGACGGTGCCAATTGGCCCGATGCGCCGACCGCCCAGATGGGTGCCGGCACGCCGACTGCCCGCATCGACTCCAGCGCCACGAGCCGGGTGTCGATCCCCGGTTCGGGCCTGAAGCTCGACAGCACGCTGACCCGCTGACCATCCCCGAGACGCGACACCGATGGCCCGCCCCGAACGCATCCGACTTGGCGACCTGCTGATCCAGGAACAGCTGATCTCGCAAGAGCAGCTGATGACGGCACTCGCCGAACAGAAGCAGTCCGGCCGCAAGCTGGGCCGCATCTTCATCGACTCGGGCTTCGTCACCGAAGTCCAGATCGCCAAGGCCGTGGCGCGCCAGTTGCGCGCCCCGTTCGTCGAGCTGACCGGCCGCATGATCCGGCCCGAGATCGCCCGCCTGCTGCCCGAAGGCCAGGCCCGGCGCATGCGCGCGCTGCCGCTGGAAGAAACTCCGGCCGGCTTGCGCGTGGCGATGGCCGACCCGACCGACATGGCGGCCTGGGACGAACTGAACCGCCTGCTCAAGCGCGAGATCGACCTCGCGGTGGCCGCCGAGAGCCAGCTGCTCGCGGCGCTGGACCGCAGCTACCACAGCACCGAAGAAATCGCCGGCCACGCCCAGGCCCTGCAGGCCGACCTGGCCAACGTGACGCAGGAGTTCGGCGACCTGCTGGGTCTGTCGACCGCGACCACCGAAGACGCACCGGTCGTGAAGCTGCTGCACTCGGTGTTCGAAGAGGCGCTGCGTGTGCGCGCCTCGGACATCCACATCGAGCCGCAGGAGCGCACGCTGCGCATCCGCTTCCGTATCGACGGCGTGCTGCATGTGCAGACCGAAGCCGACCCGAAGATCGCCACCGCCGTAGCGCTGCGCCTGAAGCTGATGTCGGGCCTGGACATTTCCGAGAAGCGCCTGCCGCAGGACGGCCGCTTCAACGTCAAGCTGCGCAACGGCTCGGTCGACGTGCGGATCTCGACCATGCCGACGCAGTACGGCGAATCGGTCGTGATGCGACTGCTCAGCCAGAGCGGTGGCCTGCTKTCGCTCGACAAGGTCAACCTGCCGCCGGCCGTCAATGCGGCCCTGCGCCGCGCGATCGCCCGCCCCAGCGGCATGGTGCTGGTCACCGGCCCGACCGGCTCGGGCAAGACCACCACGC
>NZ_JBFUGE010000891.1:0-1938 GCF_056403075.1 Ideonella sp. P3_A4
ATCGGGCTCGGCCGGCAGCGCCTGCCGGCTCGCTCGATCTGCGGCGGGCCGGTCACGGGTGCGTGACACCGACCAACGGATCTGCCCAGCGCAGCCGTCGTCGCGAACGTCGAGACATCGATAGCCATCGAACCAATATCCAGCAAACGGGGCCGGCGCGGCCCCGTTTGCTTTTTGACGTTCCGGACCCATGTCGTCATCAAGGAACATTGACCTGTGAGGTCATCGCCAGCGTGAAGCGGCAGGGCAACACTGGCAGCAGTTTTCACTCACCCAAGAAAGGAAACCACCATGTCCTCGGACACACTGCTTCCTCTGGCTGTTGCACTGCTGATCGGCATCCCGGCATTTGGCTCCTGCATCGGCATCGGCCTGGCGACGATGAAGTTTCTCGAGGGCGCCGCGCGCCAGCCCGAGCTGATCCCTGAGTTGCAGACCAAGTACTTCGTCGGCGTGGGCGTCACCGACGGTGCCTTCATCATCGCGACAGGCATTGGCCTGTGGTTCGCGACGGCCAATCCCTTCAAGTAACTCGGACCCGGCGCGGCTCAGGCGCCCCAGACCAGATCCTCGGCACCGGTTGACGCGGCGCCTGTCAACCGGCCGACGACGCTGAGTTCGGCGGCGCTGACCACCGCGTCGGCGCCGGCAGACTGGAAATACAAGACCCAGGAGTCGGTGCCGTTGTCGACCGTGAAGACCACCGTCTGCCCGGCGGCATAGGCCTGGTTCGCACTGCCGATCGCTGCGGCAGCCTTGTCCAGCGTCAGGTCGCCGAAGATGTCGGCCGCGACGATCACCAGCTCGGCGCAGGCATCGAAGCCACCCGGGCCTGCAATCTCAACGGCTCCTTCGACGAGCAGGTCGCCGTCACCGACCGCCAGGCTGGATTGGCTGAGGCTCAGCTGGTCGACGCCCGTGGCAAAGTCGGCCACGGTCATCATGGTTTCACCGAGCACTTCCTTGGCGCTGAGGATGAACAGGTCCGCGCCAGCGCCTCCATGCAGTGTCGCGAGACCTCCGGTGGCATGCAGCGTGTCCGTGCCCGCATCGCCGGTCATATCGACCTCCACGCCACTGCCGGCATTGGCGAGAAGGTTGTCGCGTCCGTTGCCGCCGCTGAGCGAGATGCCCCGGCCACTCTGGCCATTGCCAACGATGGTGTCGCTGCCGTCGCCGCCGCTCATGACCAGGATCCCGGGCGCGTATTTGTTGCCCGTCAGGATGTCGTCGCCGGCACCGCCGTCGATGGTGAGATTGCTGAGACCACCACAGGTGATGGTGTCCTGTCCTTCTCCGCCGTCGGCGATCAGTTGAAGAGTGGTGGAGAACAGATTCATCCAGTCGTCGCCAGTGCCGCCCTCGGCTTGGAACGTGAGGGTGTAGCCGCCGCCACCGTTGCCTTCAATGGTGTCGTTGCCCTGGCCGCCGTCTGCCCAGCCGGACATGCTGGTGGTTTCCAACAGATCATCGCCAGCCCCGCCGTTCAGGCTGAGCCCGCCCTGCAAGGTGTCCTGGCCATCACCGCCATCGAGCAGGTCCGCCGGGCCGTGACCCATGCCGCCAGAGCCGGCCATGAGCAGGTCGTCACCTTTGTCGCCGAAAAGGCTGTTGGCACCTGCGCCGGCCTGCAGCGTGTCGTTGCCGTTGCCGCCGTACATCTGGTCCATGGAGTAGGCCTTCTGACCGGCGCTGAGCACATCGTCCCCGTCACCGCCATACAGCGTGTCGACACCGCCCGGCGAAAGGATGTTGCCGCCCTGGATCGTGTCATTGCCGCCCAGGCCTGACAGCAAGTCGCTGCCAATGCCGTCTTTCATCAGGTTGGCCAACTCATTGCCGGTGCCCACGAGGTCATACGGATAGCTGGGCCACAAGCTGAGGTTTTCTTCGCTCTTGCCCAACGTGTAGTCGATGCTGGTTCGGACGGTGTCGATG
>NZ_JBFUGE010000892.1:0-1936 GCF_056403075.1 Ideonella sp. P3_A4
GTGGTCCCCTTGCGCCGGGGCGTCCCAGGGGGCCGGCGTCTCGATTGCCGCGAAGACATTCGAGAAGACGTCGATCGAGGCGCGGTACAGCCCGAGCAGCGGCGTGGTGTTCTCGTTCGCGTGCGGCAGGTAGCCGGGATAGACGGGCACGAACTCGTGGGTGAAGCGCGGCTGGCCGCCCAGCGCCACGACGATGTTGGCCGCCTGGTTGACGTGGAACATCTCCTCCATCACGACGCTGCGCAGGATCTGATAGGCCTTCGAGCCGGTATCCGAGATCGAGTACAGGCCGCTCAGGTAGACCGGTATGGTGGCGAACTCGACCTGAAGGGCCAGTTGCGCAGCGCTGCGCAGGTCGGCGCGCTGCTCTTCAGGCGTTCGCACCTGGCGCGCCAGGCTTCGGCTTCGGCTGCCGCCCGCCAGGCGATCGAACAGGTTGCCGAAGGGCCGCGGGCTTCGCAGGTTTCGGATCGGACGCGAGTGGTGTACTTCCGAGGGCATGAGTGGCTCCCAATGAGTTGCTACTGCTTTGCCTGGGCACGACGGGGCAAGCTGGTTGTCGTCGTGGCTTACTTCGGAACGTCACGGCACACAACGGGCAGTGATTCACCCGCGCGTGCGCGTTGCAGGGCGCTGATGCACCGTGCATTGAGCACTGTATTCGTCAACGGGGTTCGCGCTGACGATCACCATCCCTGTGCGAGGGGCGTTCAGCTGCCGCTGCGTTCCTGCACGCGAAGCGCAAGCCAAGCGCCTGCCACGATGCCGGCCACCGCGAGGCAGGAGCCTGCCGACAGCAGAGACAGGCCGCTGATGCCCTGGCCGATGGAGCAGCCCATCGCCGTCACGCCGCCGAAGCCCATGAGCACGCCGCCCAGCAGGTGGTTGCCCATGTCGCCGGCGCTGCGGAACGACTCGACGTGAAACTCCTTGCGGATCACTGCCGAAGCCACGCTGCCGAGCAGCACGCCCAGCGTGACCATCACGCCGAAGGTCACCGTGTTGTTGCGGTCGGACCAGAGCGTCAGCAAATCCAGGCCGTGGGCGATGGGGGCGGCAAAGGTGAGGGCTTCGGGGCGGTGCGAAGCCGTGCCCAGCCAGGCGGCTTCGAGCGTGTCGGGGTGCTCGGCGATGAAGCCCAGGTGGCCGGTGAGGATCCAGGCCGTCGGGACCAGCAGCCCCACCAAGACGCCGCCTGTCCAGTCGCTGCGCGCCATGCCAGCTCGTGCACGCCAAAGAAGCACCAGGGCTGCCACCAACAAGAGCGCCAGCAGCGCCCACCTCATGGCCGCAGGTGACATGCCGACGAGCGGCGACATCATCGACCCGAGGTCTTGTGGATGCGTGAGCTGCACGTTGGCCGCATCAAGCACGCGAACCCGAGGCTCGGCCAGCACGCCGCGCAGCGTCATCTGGGCCGTGAGCGCCGCCACCAGCAGCACCACCACCGACTTCAGGTTGCCGGAACCCGCCCTTACCAGGTTGCGCTGCGGGCAACCCGAGGCCAGCACCATGCCATAGCCGAACAGCGCGCCGCCCACCGGGTAAGAAAGCCAAAGAAAGCGATCGCTCCAGGCCACCGTGCGGCTGGCGTCGAGCCAGCCGATGCCGATCAAGGCCTGGGTGCCCGCGGCCGCGACCGCCACGGCCAGGATCCACATCATTAGGCGTGCCGTGCCGCCGTAGGTGAACCAGTCGGCCAAGGCACCCATGGTGCAGAAGCGCGACGCCTGCGCCACGGCGCCCAAGGCCACGCCGATCAAGAGGCCGCCCCACAGAACCGTCTGCACCGCGGCGTAAGGGCTCAGGGGAAATGTCATGGCGTGTGCAATGGGGGAGGGGGTAGGGTGAGAGGACGCAGCCGAAGCTGAGCGGCCGACGATGATGCCCCACGCCGCGCGGGGTGCCGCCGGCCCGTCTGTACGGGTTAATCCTT
>NZ_JBFUGE010000893.1:0-1928 GCF_056403075.1 Ideonella sp. P3_A4
CTGGCGACTACGACTACCAGGTGTACATGACGCCCAAGGGTGGCGTGAGGGAGATGACCAGCCAGGGCAGGTTCACCGCCAAGGCCAACAGCAACGAAAGCGACGGATCGACCCGGTGGCGCAACCCCGTCATCAAGTACACGCGCGACCGCTGGGGCAACATGCTGTCGCAGTCCGACCCACGCAATGGGCTGTGGGTGACCAAGTTCGAATACACCAAGGACAACCAGCTCACCAAGGAGACCCAGCCCGACCCCACCCCTGGTTCGGGCTCCGRCAGCCCCGTGCGCAACGTCTACTACGACAAGCTCGGCCGCCAGGTCGCGGTCAAGGACGCGCTGAACCACGTCAACCTGCAGGTGTTCGATGCGGCCGGCAACCTCATCGAGGAGAAGCACGCCGACGACGGCCGGGTCACCTACGCCTACGACATCTTCGGCCAGAAGCGCCAGATGGTGGACGGTGTCGGCAACGAGAGCGCCGTCGGCAGCACCGTCTACAAGGACCACACCACCCTCTACGCCTACGACGACTTGGGCCGCCTGATCACAACCCAACACGGCAACGGCACGGGCTCCATCACCAGCTGGCACGTCGTGATTGACCCTGACAGTGACGGAGACGGATACGGAGACGAATACCGTCTGGTCTCCGACGGCTCCTCAAACCTGATCGAGACGTTCTCCTACGACGAAGCCGGCCGCAAGCTGACGCAGTCCGACACCGCCAGCCAGGTCACCAAGTACTGGTACGACCGCGCAGGCAACATCAAGAAGACCGAACAGCCCGGCGGCGTGGTCAGTCAGGCCACCTTCGACATCTACGGGCGCAAGGCGTCGGAAACCGACGCCAACAACAGTACCGCCACCTGGACCTACAACTACTTCGGTCAACTCGACGCCCACAAGGACATCGGCGGCTGGGTCTACACCTATAACTACGACTTCGCCGGCCAGCTGCGGCAACAGACCAACAAGCTCGGCAACCTCAACGGCCAGAACCTGACCTACACCTACGACGCGGCGGGTCAGCTGGTGGAGATCCGTGACGCCGCCATCGGGCAGACCACGACCACCCAGTACGACCTGGCCGGCCACCACCTTCGCGAACACGTCGTCCGAGACGGCAGCGTGTTCCAGGACAACCACCTCAGCTACGACGCGCTGGGCCGCCTGGTGGACTCGGCCGACAGCCGCGTCCACCTGATGATCACGTACGACGCGGCCGGCAACCGCAGCACCGTGCGCGAGCGCCTCTACATCGCCGACATGTACGGCCTGTACGAGCAGCAGACCGAAACCTGGCGCGACACGACCCGCTACTTCTTCTACGACGCGATGAATCGCCAGCGCATCGTGGACGCCATCGACGCCAGCGGCACCATCAGCTCGCGCAAGAGCTACGACGACGACAAAGTCAACGTCACGGTCGGCCACGTCCTGACGTACGATAAGAACGGCAACCGCAAGACCGACGAGTTCTTCGGCAACCACGTCAATATCCTCAACTACGACAGCGTGTTCAAGCGTGGCACCGACAGCTACGAATACGACGCGCTCAACCGCCTGAGCAGCGTCAGTCGCGACAGCAGGATCATCGACCAGCGCTGGTACGACAAGGCCGGCCGCGTGGTCAAGTCGGGACCGATCAGCCTCGGCGACCGCTGGGCCGACGCGCTCAACAAAGACATTCCGGACGACCAAAAGATCGGCGCCGAACAACGCTACCAGCGCTACGACGCCAAGGGACGCCTGCTCAACCAATGCGTGCAGGACGCCGACAACACCCCGTTGWACGAAGTCAACTACATCGACGGGTACGTCAATGGCGTCTGGACGAAGGCCTACGACGACGCCGGCAACGTCCAGCGCTATGAAACGGTCAACCATGGCGACACCGACACCGTCACCAAGATCGACCTGATCAAG
>NZ_JBFUGE010000894.1:0-1928 GCF_056403075.1 Ideonella sp. P3_A4
GGACCAGTGGGACGACATCATGACCGCCGACGACGTCGGCTCGGGCAAGACGCTCTACTCGGGCACGGTGCCGCTGCATGACGTCAAGAAGAACGGCAAATACACGCTTCAGGACATGACCCGCGGCAAGCACAAGGTCATGGACATGAAGAACGGCTCTTCGTCCGAAACGCTGTTTGCGGGGCCCGACAACGTCTGGGGCAACGGGACGGAGGGGAGCAACGAAACCGTCGCGGCCGATGCAGCCTACGGTCAAAACATGACCTGGGACTATTTCCTGAAGGTGCACGGCCGCAAAGGTATTGCCGATGACGGCAATGGCGCCCGGTCACGCGTGCACTACGGCCGCAACTACGACAACGCCTTCTGGGACGACCGGTGCTTCTGCATGACCTTTGGCGACGGCAACCGCATGAGCCCGCTGGTGGCCCTGGATGTGTCCGGCCATGAAATGACCCATGGCGTGACATCGCGGACGGCGAAGCTCGTCTACCGCGGTGAATCGGGCGGACTGAATGAAGGGACGTCCGACATCTTCGGCACGATGGTCGAGTTCTACGCCAACAACGCGACGGACAAGCCCGACTACCTGCTGGGCGAAAACTTCGACAAGCCCTACACCCGCAACATGATCAGCCCGAACAGCGACGGCTATTCGGCGGACTGTTACTACAGCGGCGTCGGCAATCTCGATGTGCACGGATCTTCGGGGGTCGCCAACCACTTCTTCTACCTGCTCGCCGAAGGCACCACCAATGGTTCGCCGTCGAAGACCTGCGTCTCCGGCAACACCAAAAAGGCGACGGGCTCAGGCACCGTCAGTGGCATCGGCCGCGCCAAGGCCGAGAAGATCTGGTACCGGGCGTTGACGGTCTACATGACGTCGAGCGAGACCTTTGCGAAGGCGCGCACCGACACCATCAAGGCATCGGACGACCTGTACGGCGCGAACTCCGCCGAATCGAAAGCCGTGGCATCGGCCTGGAAGGCCGTGAACCGCCCCTGATCGAGGGCAGGACAGGCTGGTCTTGAGCGGCCTGTCRCTGCCGTCGAGCCGGTGCCCCGAGCTGTTCTCGGGGCACCTCGTGATACGGCCGATATGGCCATCCATTCATAGGTTAGACAGGAGACCCGGCGAGCACTACGAGTATTCGTAGAGACGTCACTTGAGCCTTGCGGCAGGCCGAGCGCTGTGCGTGAATCGCACGCCTCGCGCATCGCAAAGGACGTTGTGACATGAACGCTCCGCTACCGGCAGACCGCTGGCAACTGATCAAGCGCCTGCTTGCCGATGCGCTGGAGCAGCCGGCCGACCGGCGTCACGCCTACGTGGCCAAGCAGGCCGACGGTGACGCTGAGTTGCTCGCGGAGTTGGATACCTTGCTGAAGGCGGCCGAGCCGTCACGCAGCCTGCTGGACGCGGCACCCGCCGAACTTGCGCTGGATGCATTGGATGCGCTGGATGCCCATCTGGCGCGGCCCTGGCTGGGGCGGCGCCTCGGCGCCTTCAAGCTGATCTCGCTGATCGCCCAAGGCGGCATGGGCCAGGTTTATCTGGCCGAACGTGCCGATGGCCAGTACGAGCAACAGGTCGCGATCAAGCTGATGCGCGAAGGCCAGTTCGACCCGTCGTTCGTCGACCGCTTCAAGGCCGAGCGGCAGATCCTGGCGAGCCTGGACCACCCCAACCTCGCCAAGGTGCTCGACGGCGGCATCACCGAAGAAGGCGTGCCCTACTTCGTGATGGAGCGCGTGGTGGGCGCGCCGATCGATGTGTTCGCCCAGCGCCAAGGCCTGGATGTGGTGGCACGGCTGAAGCTGTTCCGCACCGTCTGCGCGGTGGTGCATTACGCGCACCAGAAGGGCGTGGTGCACCGCGACCTGAAGCCGGCCAACATCCTGGTCACCGACGAAGGCGCGGTCAAGCT
>NZ_JBFUGE010000895.1:0-1927 GCF_056403075.1 Ideonella sp. P3_A4
CGCGGTGCATGGCCGACGTGGCCAGGTCGCCGCGCAGATAGGCTTCGTCAGCCCGCTCGGACTTGGTGACCGCGGTGGCCGCAGACGAGATCGCGCCGAACACCGGCGCGTGCTGCAAGGCGTCACCCAGCCCGGTTTCGTGAATGGTCTGAGCGCCTGACACGACGGTGCCCAGCGTTCCGGCTATGGAGCCGGCAGTCTTCAGCCTGTCGGTGGGCGACGGCGTCGAAGAAGCCTTTTCCGGCACCGGAACGAGCTTCGGTTTGGGCGGCGTATAGCGCAGCCTGACGCCACTGCCATTGCCTCGGTTGTAGGCGCCGACGATGGACCGCCATGCCTCGGCATCGAAGCTGTCCTTGTGGCCATGCACCTCTTGCCAGCTGGAGAACTGCCCAACCGTGGAGAGTTGATTCGCCAGCGTGATGGCGTCCATCTCGGTTCGTTGGGCCGGCGCTGTCGACGATGCAGACAGCGGTCGCGTCGCTCGAGGGGCGTGCGGTCCCGCATCGCCGTACACCGAGTTGATGGCGCGGCGCTGCGCGAGCATGCGTGGAGAGTGGCCGACGTCGATCGCGAGCGCCGAGCCTTGGGCGAACGCATGGCTTGCGGCGCCTGCGTCAGCTGCGGCTCGAGTGTGGTTGGCCTCTGCGGCCACAGGCCCGCGCTGAGATGCGTCGGCGAAGGTTTCGCGCGTCTTCATGGCTGCACTCATTTCAATCGCCGCCCACCAGCACGCCGATGCCGCCGCCAGCGCCGCCCTTGTCCTTCTTGTCCCAATTGAAGTCTTTCTTCCAGCTGTCCACCTCTTTCTCCTTGCGCTCCTTTTCCTGCTGTTTCTTCTCGGCGATCTTTTTCTCGGTTGCTGCCTTGGCCTCGGCTTGGGACTTGGTCGTCGCGGCGTTCTGGCTGTTGCCGCCTGTCACCGAACCGTGGCCCTTGATCTTCTTGTTGATCTCCTTCACCTCCTTGACGCTCAGGTGCTTTTCCTGGTGCTTGACGGCGTCTTTCGAGTACTTGGCGGCGTTGTTGGCCGAACGATCGGCTTGGCTTTGCTCACGTCGCTTGCGCATCTCCTTGTCCGACACCTGGGGCTTTCCGCCTTCTTTCTTGCCGTCTCCCTTCTTGCCGTTCTTCAACTGCAAAGGTGCTGGGTCGGCCGTTGCCTGCAGCCAGTCCAGCGCCTTGCGCTGGGTGGCCTGCCGCGGGCTTTTGTCGAAGGGCTGCGCCGTGACCTCGCGATGATGGTCGGATGCTGCTGCTGCACGCGGGGCCGTGCCGGGCTCTTTGGCGCGCTCGACGTGTGTGGTCTTCATGGCTTCGGGCTCCGTGCGGTTACTTTCTTGTCTGTCTATCGAATCATCCACGCGGATGACTACGACCGGCTGCGAGAGCGACTGCGCTTGCGGTTGCGACGTCGGTCGCGGCTGCGGCTGCGTTCGCGACTGCGACTGCGGCTGCGTTCGCGGGGTGGGCTCGGCGAGCGGGTCGGGCTGCGTCTGCGGACGCGCTTCTGGTCACGCGGGTCGATCTGGCGACGTGGGCTTCGCGAACGTTCGCGGCGCCTGTCCCGGGAGTCATCACGCGATCGCTCTCTGCTGCGACTGCGCCGTGGCTCCCTCCGTTCGGGTGACCGGTCCCGGTATCGGTCGTGGCCATACCGATTCCGTTCTCTGTCTCTGTCGTCTTCCCGGTCCCTGTCCCTGGAGCGATCCCGGGGCCGATACCGGTCGCGGGAGCGATCCCGCCGCCGGTAGGGTGGGCTGTCGTGCCGCGGCGGCGGCTGATAGCGGCCGCCTCGTCCATAGTTGCCGCGCGGTCTTGGCTGCGGCAGAGCGGATATCTCCCTGCCATCTCGGTCGACTTCCCTGTCGCGTTCAGGCGTGTGCGGACGCTCGATGTAGGTGCGATTCGGTGCCCGGTTGTAGAC
>NZ_JBFUGE010000896.1:0-1923 GCF_056403075.1 Ideonella sp. P3_A4
GTCTTGCAGCACCAGCGTGCTGCCCAGGGTCTCGGCGTGCCGGCGCCAGCCCTCGGACCAGGCCGTGAGGTCCAGCGTCAGCATCAGCAGACCGATCGATCGACCGTCCGGCCCGGGCACGTTGCGCACCATCGGCAGCACCAGCTTGTCGGCCACCGGCCCCCAGCGCGGGCGCCCCAGCATCAGGCCAGTGCCCTGACGCGCGGCCGCAAATTCGGGAAAGTCGGTCAGCGAGACCGGCGCGCGCGTGTTGTCGACCGACGCGCACAGCACCTGCCCGTCGAGGCTGACCAGACCAGCGTTGGCCAGCAGCGGGTCGACAAGCACCAGCCCGGCCAGCAAGGCCTTGCAGCCCGGCACATCGACCTTCTGGATCTCGGGCCGGCTGCTGAGAAAGTCGAGCAAATGGCGACTGCGCTGCAGCGTGCCGTCGATCTCTTCGGCCAGCAATTCCGAGCGCTTCTGCGCACTGTCGAGGACCCGGGCTTCGGCAGCCTGGCGGTCGTGAAAGATGTCGAGCGCCAATGCCAGCAGCCAGGGCAGGGTGACCACCCCGACCAGCAACAGCAGTCGGCCTAGGAAGGTGCGCGCGGGTTTCATGGCAGGCGCCACGACGCCGGGCGGCCATTGACCACCCGACACCGCAGCCGTCCGAGCGTAGTGCAGCCGGCCGGGCAGGACAAGGCGGTGCACCCGGCCCGTGGGACATGTCGCGGTCGGCGCAGAGAGTGACCGCCACTGGGCATCCATCCAGTATGCTGGCGGGGTGTCTGCCGTCGTCAACGCCCTTCCCCGCTCTGCCCGCAGCCCGGTCGCCGCCGGCCGGGTCGACCCACTGGCCCAGCTGAACGACGATCAACGCGAGGCCGCCACCCACGGCCGCGGCCCGTTGCTGGTGATCGCCGGGGCCGGCGCTGGCAAGACGACGACGCTGGCGGCCCGGGTCGTGCAGCTGGTGCTCAGCGGCGCCGACCCGAACCGTCTGCTGTTGCTGACCTTCTCGCGCCGGGCGGCGCAAGAGATGCAGCAGCGTGTGGCAGCCATGTTGCAGGCCGCGCTCGGCCTGTCGGCCGCCGCCGCGCCGCAGTTGCCCTGGGCTGGTACCTTTCACGCGATCGGCGCGCGGCTGCTGCGCGAGCAGGCCGCGCGCTTAAGCTTGTCAGAAGACTTCAGCATCCTCGACCGCGGCGACGCGGAAGATCTGATGGGCTGGACGCGCGAAGCGCAAGGGTTGGCACGTGCCGGCGAGAACGGGACGGCACGTTTCCCGCTCAAGGGCACCTGTCTGGCCATCTACTCGCGCGTGGTCAACAGCCAGGCGCCGCTGGGCGACGTGCTGCGTGAAGCCTTCGCCTGGTGTGTCGACGCGGAGGCCGGCTTGCGCACGCTGTTTCGCGCCTACGAAGCGGCCAAGCGCGAGCAGCAGGCGCTCGACTACGACGACCTGCTGCTGTGGTGGGCCGAGATGGTGCGCGAGCCCGACATCGCCGCTTGGCTGGGCGAGCGCTTCACGCACGTGCTGGTCGACGAGTACCAGGACACCAACCGGCTGCAGGCCGCGATTCTGCTGGCGCTCAAGCCCCAGGGCGACGGGCTGACGGTTGTCGGCGACGATGCGCAGTCGATCTACGCGTTCCGCGCCGCCGAGGTGCGCAACATCCTGGACTTTCCGGCCGCGTTCACGCCGCCGGCACGCATCGTCACGCTGGCGCGCAACTACCGCGCGACGCAACCGCTGCTCGATGCGGCCAATGCGGTCATCGCGCTGGCACCTGAGCGTTTCGCCAAGCAGCTGTGGACCGACAGGCCCGRCGCCGAGCGGCCGCAGTTGGTGGCGGTGGACGATGAGGCGTCGCAGGCGCGCTGGGTTGTCGACGGTGTGCTGGCGCGGCGCGAAGGTGGGCTGAAGCTGAAGTCGCAAGC
>NZ_JBFUGE010000897.1:0-1922 GCF_056403075.1 Ideonella sp. P3_A4
GGCGTGATGTCGGGCACCTCGATGGCAACGCCGGTGGCCACCGGCGTGCTGGCGGCGTGATGTCGGGCACCTCGATGGCAACGCCGGTGGCCACCGGCGTGCTGGCCAGGCGGTTGGCGGCCAGCCCGGTGCTGCAAATGCCACGCGACGCCCGGCGCGCCGAGGCCATCCTGGCGCTGGCCACCGACCACGCCGAAGACCTGAGATTGCCCGCGACTATGCAAGGCAAGGGGCTGGCGCGATAATTGAGCCCATGGCAAGGTATGTGTTTCATTTGCCGCGGAGCCTGGACACCAAAGCGGTGACGRCCGCGAAGAAGACAGCCACGTCAATGGGCGCGACGGTCGTACGCACCGCCGCCGGCCAAATGCTGGTGGAAACCACACCCGCCAAGGCCGCCAAGGTGGCCGAAGCACTGCCGGAGTGGCGATACGGCCTCGAACGCCTGGCCGCCCGGTTGCCCGAGAAGGCGCCGCTGGCGCGAGCCAAGTACGCGGCAGCACGCTGAGACCGATCACCCGAACGAAGGGCCCTACACAGGGCCCTTCGTCATTTCAGGTCATGCAACGCTCCCGCGGCATGACCATGCGGCACATCAATCAGCGTCGCGCACCAGCAGCAGTTTGCCGCCCCAATGGTCGCGCGTCAYGCCGCCTTCGGCAAACCAGACCCGCCAGGTGTAGACCAGGTTCTCCGTCCAGTGCGTAGCCGTGTGGTAGATCTCGGTCTGAAAGCCTGGAAAGATCGACTGGTCGATCGACGGACGGTTCACGCGCGGGTCGACCAGGCTGGCCAGTTCCTTCACATTCGGCACCCGCCAAGCCTTGCCGCTCGAACTCGCCTGCGCCTTGGCTTGGTCAAACGCCGACGAATTCATCAAGAACGTTGTCGAGGTCCCACTGCACGTCTGGCCCGTCCAGGTCTGACCCTCGGCGCAGCGGCGCCAGATCAGGCTGGTGGACTTGTCCCGCACCTCCGCTCCATCAATCAGCCAGCGATGGGCCGGGATCGCCTTGCCCAGACGCACCAAGCGGACGGCAAAGTTGCCGAACTCGCCGCCGTACCAGATGGATTCGCCGTTGTAGTAGCTGACAGCCCAGCGGTAATCCGCGCTGCCGCCGTTGATCTGGGCGCTGGTCGAGGTCCAATGGAAGTCCGACGCGGAGTTGGGGAACCACGCGCCGTCGATCATCGGGCCGCCTTGGGGCACGCTGAAGTCGACCAGGCTTTCCATTTCGCGCCGGTTCGGCAAGCGCCAGTCATGGGCGCCGCACAAGCCGGCGGCGTTCACCGTCGTCACATAGGCGCTCGCGTCGCCCGCCTTGCCGTTGCCCAGGTTCGTGAAGCGGGCGCCGACATCGCGCGGGCCGCCGTCCTGGGTCTTGACCTCCCACATCGAGCCGGTGACCTTGTCGCGCACGCAGGCCCAGCTGGTGGCGCTGCGCGGCAGCACCTCGCCGTTCGCGCCAATCTTCTCGAAGCTGAAGCCGGTGTGACCATCGCCATTGCGAGGCAACAAGGCATCACGGCCAAACTCGCCGTCGTGCCCGGTGCCCGAGCATTTGGGGGTGAAGATGTAGTTGCCCTGGTCTTCGTCGAAGACCACACACTGGGTCAGGCCGGTGTCGTTGAGGCTGGCTTTGCGGACGGCTTGGGTGTCGAGTTCAGCGCCGATGCCGAGGGTGGGCACAGCGGGCAAGACGGCGACCAGCACGGCCCATGACAGGCCGCGTTTCGCCATGGACCGCGGCGGTCGTGATTCGGGACCGGCCGGGCGGATTTCAAAGTGAAACATGTCGAGTGCACCCTCTCTGATGGTTAGGACTCGCAGTATGGGGGGATCCACGCCTCGAAAAAGGACAGGCCCCTAACTCGACGGCCCGCCGAACTTCGGCTGAGGCCAGCATCACGAATGACTCTTT
>NZ_JBFUGE010000898.1:0-1918 GCF_056403075.1 Ideonella sp. P3_A4
CGTCTGCCGCTCGCCGGCAACCGCCACGTACTGCTTGAACGGGTCGCTGTCGAACCAGCTCTTCGGCAGCACTTCGGCCAGCGGGTGGCCCAGCAATTCAGACGGCGAACGTTGCAGCGACAGCGCGGCGGCGCCATTCATGTAGTTCCAGCTGAAGTCGACGATCTCGCCGGCTTCGTTGTGCAGCGGCGTCAGCACGACGAAGGGCACAGCCGACGTTTCGAGCACCGCGCGAAAGCGCCCCTGCGATTCCTCCAGCGCGGCCTGGGCGCGGGCGCGTTCGCTGAACACCGCCGCCTTGCGGGCGCAGATGTCGGCCAACGCGCACTCGCGCTCGGTCGGCTCGTGTGGTCGCTCGAGGTAGACCGAGATCACGCCCAGCACCTCACCCTGCGAGCTGAGCAAGGGCGTGCTGTGGACCGCACGAAAGCCCTCGCGCCGCGCCATCTCGCCCAGGCCGGCAAAACGCTGCTCGGCCTCGGTGTCGGCCACCACCACCCGCTCACGCTGCGCGCCGACCACACCGCTCACTCCCTCGCCCAGCGCCACGCTGGCCAGCCGGCTGGTGGTCTCGGTGCTGAAGCCGAGGCTGGCCTCGAGGTTCAGGCGCCGGCTCGCCGGATCGAGCAGGAACAGCAGGCCGCGGCCGCTGCCATGAAAGTGCGCCAGCGTCGTCAGGATCATCTGCAGCTGCTCGCGCAACGTGTCAGCGTCCGGCAGGTTGCTGCTCAACTCGTGCAGCTGGTCCAGGTCGTCGACCTGCTGGCTCAGCTCGGCCTTGGCGCGGCTCAGCTGCGAATCGATCGCCTTGCGCTCGGTGATGTCGACGCAGGCGCCGCGCAGCCGCACTGCGCGGTCTTCCATCCAGGTCAGGTGAACACGCAGCAGCAACCACAGCGGCGAACCGTCGGCCTGCAGCACGCGGATCTCGCGCTCATAGCCGCGAGAGCGGGCGCGGAATTTGTCGATCAGCTGGCGCCGGCTTTCGGCCAGGAGATCGGGCGGCGTACGGGCCAGCCAGTCCGCCAGCGGCACCGCGCTGGACGACACCGGCAGGTTGACCAGCCGGGCCAGCGCTGGCGACACATAGGCCGTCTCGGCGACGAGGTCGATGTCGAACACGCCGATGCCGGTGCCCTGGATGGCCATCACCAGCCGCTCTTCGGCAGCCGAGGCCCGCTCGCCGGTGCGCCGCATCAGCGCACCGAGCTCGGCCAGCATGGCCCCGAAGGCGCAGAACAGCAGCAGCGAGAGCCAATCTGCAGGATCCGTGCTGGCGCCGTTTTCGCCCACCAGCGGCAGCCACAACGAAGCACTGACGATGCCGCCGGCCAACGGGATCAACCCGGGGCCACGCCCGCCCATCGCCGCGGCCAACGCCACCGCGGGCAGGAACGCGATGAACGGCACCTTGTGCCCCAGCCACGGCCGCACCGCCCACTGCGCGCCGAAGGCGAGCAGCGTCACCACCAAGGCCACCAGGTAGCCGCGCAGCGAGATCAGCGAGAAACGGCGAGCAGGCATGAAGGGGGCGCCTTGGTGGAGCTGGCAAGCGTATCCCAGCCCGGCGATGGCGTTGTTTGCGTCAGTGACTGTGGTTCAGGATCTGCGAGAAGCGCCGGGCCAGCGTGTGCACATCGCCCGGCCAGCGGCCCGAGACATAACGACCGTCGACCACCACCCAGGCCGGCGTGTCGTCGTCCACCGTGTCGCGGGCCAGGCCGGATGTCTTGCGGCGATGGTGCGGGTCGGCGCGTGGCACGTCGAGAAAGTCTTCGGGCCGTTGCAACGCCCGCGTGACCTCTTGCTGCACCGACATGTAGCCCGCCGGTTGGTCCGGTGCTTCGAGGTAGGTGCGGTAGTAGTTCGGGTCCCAGAAGCGGCCGACGTGGGCCAGCAGGCTGGCGGTGCGTTCCTG
>NZ_JBFUGE010000899.1:0-1915 GCF_056403075.1 Ideonella sp. P3_A4
CCGGTCATGCGGGTCGTGGCGGTGCTTGGCGGCCAGAAAGGCCGGCATCGCCGGGTAGGCTTGCAGCACCTGCTCGCGCGTGGCGTAGCGGTGGTAGGTGAGGAAGAAGCTTCCGCCCAGCGACAGCGCCACATCCACGAGACGGCGAAAGGCCTCGGCCGTTCGCTCCAGCCCCGCGCTGGTGTGCTGGGTGCGCAGGTTGAAGATCACGCAGGCCCAATCGCCCTTGGCCCAGGGCAGGAAGCTCGTCGCATCTTGCCGGATCGCCCGGATCGTTCCGTAGATCACTTCCACGTCCACGTGCCGCAGCACCTGAGCCGCCCCTTCCATGAAGCTCACGAGGCTGTCGTGCGGTATGTAATGTTCGCCGATCACCAGCGTTTCGGTGACGGCGTCTTCTGACGAGCCGGTCGCCGCCAGGAATTCGGGATACGACGGCAGGTAGGTGCTGAGCTGCATCGTGTCAGCCCAATAGGCCTGCCCATGTGTGCCGAGATAGTGCTGGGCATAGCGCACGAAGGCGGCGGCCTTGTCATCGTGCGCGAGGCGCAACAGTCGCGTCCAGTCATCCGCTGTCAGGTCTGAGCGGCCATCGTCGAGGTCTTGCCCATCGCCGGACGGCGCATCGATCGGCTCATAGCAGGCGAGCACGCCGCGCTGCAGGAATGCGGGGTCGTGTGCATCGATGACGAACTGAAAATCACCATACAGACACCCTTGCTCGATGCGTCGACGAACGACGTGCATCGCGTCTCGCAGCTCGAGGATGTCCACCAGGCRTTTCACGCGGCGGCGCGGCGTGAGCCGCAGCGTGGCCGCATAGACGATGCCGAACAGACCGTAGCCTCCGACGGCCAGCGAGAAGAGCTCCGGATTCTGGCTGCGACTGCACGGAAGCAGCTGGCCATTGGCGTCGACGAGACTCAGGTCTTCAATGTCCTCCACGAGTGGTGCCATCTGCAGACCGCGGCCGTGTGCGTTGGCGCCAATCGAGCCACCGAGCGTCACGTCGTCGACGCCCGTCTGCTTCTGCCGAATGGCCCACTGGCCTCCGCCGGGCGCGCACATGCGCCGCGTGGCAGCAATGATGGCGGGCCACATCGCGCCGGCTTCGATTCGAAGCAAACCGTGCTCGTCGTCAGTCGCCAGCACGGCGGTCAGTGCCGTCGTGTCCACATGGATCTCGTTGCCGGCGAATTGCTGCGCCCCCATGGCGTGGCGACCGCCACCTACGCTCAGTCGGTTTCCGTCTCGCGCCGCGCAACGAACGACCTCCTGCAGCGCGGATAGATCGGCTGGTCGGACGACGCGGCGAACGTCGGTCGGGTTGAGCCGGGAGTGAACGTCATTGAGGATGGGCATGAGGCGACCAAGAGCTGAGACCATACGGTCGCACATCGGCCATGCGAACCTTCCAGATGGACGGCACGAGTATCGCCGAAGGATACTGAACGTAGCTTTCCTCGGTACCCGGCGAGTCGCATGCAGTCATTCATCGCCGGCAGCGACAACGCCCTGGCCTGGAGAACCGCTGGCATCCGCAACCGGCAGACTCAGCCGCGCCATCAATCCCCCGCCCTCGCGGTTGATGAGCCGAAGGTCGCCGCCATGGTCGCGCGCAATGCGGCGTGCAATGCCAAGGCCGAGCCCCGAGCCTTCGCGGTAGGCCTCGCGGCCGTGCTCAAGCCGCACATAGGGCTCGAAGATTTCTTCCAGTGAGTCTTCGGGCAAGCCGGGCCCCTGGTCGCGGATCTCGATCGTGGCCTGCCCACCCTCCACCACTGCGCTGATCTCGATGCGGCCGCCATAGCGCAGGCCGTTGTCGATCAGGTTGCCGAGCGCGCGGCGAAGCGCCAACGGCCGCGCCGTCACGCTGATGGGCGGCACCTCCAGCGTAATCGGCGCACCGCTGGCC
>NZ_JBFUGE010000900.1:0-1894 GCF_056403075.1 Ideonella sp. P3_A4
GATCAGACCCTTGGCCGCTTCAGGAAGGGCCAGCACCGTCTTCGGTGCCGCGAAATCAACGGACAGGGCTTGCAGCCGTTCGATCAACGCGAGGCAGATCTCCTGCTGCAGGTCCATGTAGACCTTGTAGTCGGCGCGCTGTACGACGTAGACAACTTCGTACTCGAGCGCACCATCGCCAATGCGCTGCAGATGCGCCCGATCGAACTTCACATCCTCGCGCGTTTCAATGACCTCACGCACGATGTCAGGAATGGCCCTAGCTTGGCTCGCGGTGGTCTCCAACGAGACCGCGAACTTGAAGACGACGCGGCGCTGCTGCTGGCGTTTGTAGTTGCTGACCGCGCTCTTGAGCAAGTCCGCGTTGGACATCACGATCTGCTCGCCGCCAAGGGCGCGGATGCGCGTCGTCTTCAGGCCCACCCGTTCGACAGTGCCTGTCACGCCGTTGACCGTGATCGCATCGCCCACCTCGAAGGGTTTGTCGAGCGCGATCGCCAGTGACGCGAAGAGGTCGCCGAGGATGTTCTGCACCGCCAGCGCGACGGCAATACCGCCGACGCCCAGGCTGGCCACGAGCGCGGTGATGTTGACGCCCAGGTTGGCCAGCACCGCCAGCACGACAGTCGTCCACAGCGCCGTCTGCAGGCCCCAGCTGAGCAGCGTCGCGCTGGCACTTTCTTGCGACAGGTGGCCATGGCTCAGCAGGTGTCGGTTCAGCAGCAACACGACGCCACGGCTGACCCACAGCGCGAGCTGCACCATCATGACCACGAACCACAGCTGGCTCACCCGCGACTGCCAGCGCGGCGCCAGGTCCAGCATCTCGCAGAAGACGAGGAACGCCACCGCCCACAGCACCCAGGTGCGGGTGGCCGCAAGCACCTCGACGATCACGTCATCGACTCGGGTCGCGCTGCGCTCGGCCAGCAGCTTCATGCGCTGCAGCACCACCCGCAATACCAGCCGCGACAGCAGGTAGGCGACCACACCTGCGCCAGCGGCCATCAGCCATCGGTCGAGCGAGCTGCCCAGGAAGTCGATGTCCGCCGCGGCGGACCACAGTTCAGTCGGCCTCATCGATGCACCCTTCCAGGCGCCGGTCCTGCCCGGCGCGAATGAGCCGCGACAGCCGGCTGGGCGAGGCCCTTGCCGCATCGGTGAACAGCGCACCGGCGCAGGAAAATCGGCGAAAGGTGTCGTGGACCGCGCATGGCATCACTCCAGGCTGTGGGATGTCAGACGGAGCGTAGGAACTGGCCCGTGCCGTGGCTGTCGGCAGCCGTCGCGACGGCTTGTAGGAACTGTCCAGCAAACAGCGTCCTCCCACACCCGCCGCCGCGCGCCAAGCCGGCGACGGCTCGTTGCCGACCGTTTGCCAGGCTGCGATATAGTCCGGGCCACTGAAACGACGCGCGCAAATCGCGGCCACCGAGCCAGCCGATGCCACGTCAGTCTTCCAGAGGTCGAAACCGCGGTTTCGGCCTTTTTCGTTTCTGGCCCGCCGTAACCGCGCTGTACCTTTTCACCCCCCAGATTTGAAGCCGCCGACCGGTCTGCCAGCTCCTGGCGACCAAAGCGTCGGCCCGGCTGTGCTATGGCCTTGCAACACTCGGTCACGGCCGCCAACCGGAACATTCCATGCGGCAAACATCCAGTTTCAGGCGTGAATCATTAGGGTGAAGCCTATATCGATCGAGATTAACTCCGCGATATAGTCTTCGATCCGGTGGCCCTTGAGGCTGCGTTTTGACGACAAGACAGCGCCCGACTTGGCGACTGGAGGAACCGAGTGAACTACGCAGAAGCGCAGCGCAACCCAACCAAGCATCCGGTTGGGCTCAGCGTTGTCATCGTGCTGCACGTGCTACTGGGCTATGCGCTAGTCAGTGGC
>NZ_JBFUGE010000901.1:0-1891 GCF_056403075.1 Ideonella sp. P3_A4
GTCGTATGTGCACGACGTCACCGCGGCGCCGGCCCAGGTGTCGATCACTCGCGCGGTGATCAACATGGCGCACAGCCTGCAGATGAAGGTGCTGGCCGAAGGTGTCGAGACCGAGGGCCAGCTGGCCTTGTTGATCGCCAACCGTTGCGACGCGATCCAAGGCTACTTCTTCAGCCAGGCTGTCCCTGCGGCAGAGATCGAGACCTTGTGGCGCGAACGGCGCCATTTGCCGGAGAAGTACTTCAACCAACCGCCGCGCCAGCGCACATTGCTGCTGGTCGACGATGAAGAAAACATCGTCGCGTCCCTCAAGCGTTCTCTGCGCCGCGGCGGCTACCGCATCCTGACTGCGAACAGTGCAGCCGAAGGCCTGCAGCGCCTGGCCGAGTCCGAGGTCGACGTGATCGTGTCGGACCAGCGCATGCCCGTGATGACGGGTGTCGAGTTCCTTCGTCGCGCCAAGGCGCTCTATCCCGAAACAGTCCGCATCGTGCTGTCGGGCTACACCGAACTTCAGTCCATCACCGACGCCATCAACGAAGGGGCGATCTACAAGTTCCTGACCAAGCCGTGGGAAGACGACCTGCTGCGGGCCAACATCGAAGAGGCTTTCCGTCAGAAGGAAATGGCCGACGACAACCGCCGGCTTGACCGGGAGGTGCGCGTCGCCAACCAGGAGTTGGCCGCGCTCAACGAGTGCCTGCAATCGGCCCTGGCCACGCAACGCGAACGATTGAACATGGTCGAGTCGCGAAGCACCGGTGCGCTGGAGATCTTGCTCAGTGTTCCGGTGCCCATTGTGGGTGTCGACGACGAAGGAATGATCGCCTTTGCCAACCGCGATGCCGATGATTTGCTGCGCGAGTTCGGGCCGCTGGTGGGAAGAGATGCCGACGATGTGTTGCCGCAAGCCCTGCGGCCGGTGCTGCACGGGTGCGATGGCACCTCGGCCACCTTCTCGTTGAACGGGCAACCTTGTCGAGGAGTTTGCCGCGCGATGAGCGCAGCCACCGGGGTCAGCGGGCGCCTRGTGGTTTTGATTCCTCATGCCTCGGCCGAAGAGCCGGGCTAGCTCGCTACACACTCAGGTAGGAGTCATCCATGTCGCAGGATCACCCGACGCTCGATCGCCCGGTCGAGACGCTTCCAACACCGGCGGTGCCTCAGGCGGAGCAACGCCTGATGTGGCTGTTCCGAGACTCGCTGCGCCGGCAGCAGATTCATCCGTTGCTCGCCGTCGTGCGGCGCTATCACGAGCGGTCAGCGCAATGATCGCCACCGATCCCGAGGCGGTGCTCGGCCGCCTGCGGGACCTCCCGGTGTTGCCGCAGGCACTCACCGACCTGCTTTCGGCCCTGCAGCGTGACGATGTGGCCATGGATGAACTGGTCGACGCCATTTCGCACGACCAGGCCCTGGTGGCCAAGGCGCTTCGCTTGGCGAACAGCTCGTTCTATGGCTTGAGCGGCCGAGTCAGCTCGATACGGGACGCGATCAGCGTGCTGGGCTTGCGTAACCTCAGCACCGCATTGACCGCGGCGGCGGTGAGCGGCAGTTTCACTACGCCGCGATGTCGGGGCTTCGACCTGGCGGCCTATTGGCGCCACTCGATTGCCTGCGCACTTTGCGCCCGCCACCTGGCACGGGCGCTGAAGCTCGACGATGGCGCGGCGTTCACCGCAGGGCTGCTGCACGACCTGGGGCGCCTGGCACTGGCCAGCCAGTCGCCCGAGCGGYTCGAGCAGGTCTGCGACTACCGCCAGCAGCACGACTGTCAAACCTTGCAGGCCGAGGACGATGTGCTGGGCACCAACCACATGGCGATCGGCGCCGTCGTGGCTCGGCGCTGGCGCTTCGGCAACGATGTGGTCGACGCAATACGGCACCACCA
>NZ_JBFUGE010000902.1:0-1890 GCF_056403075.1 Ideonella sp. P3_A4
GCGCGTCCAATTCGAGGGATCGATCCATGAGCTTGTTCACCGGCCGCGCGCCGCGCGCCTTCCCAGCGTCCACTCGGCCTTGGCGCCGCCTGGGCGCGATGATCGTCGCCGGCGTGCTGGTCACGGGCTGCGGTGGCAGTGGCGGTGACGAGACTGAAGGCGTACAGGTCAACAGCCTGACGGCTGTCACGACCACTCGCGCCGACGGCGCCAGCCAGCAGCAGCGCGACGATGTCGACGCCTTCGTACAGCAGCAGTTGCGCAGCCAGAAGATGCCTGGCGCCACGGTGGTGGTCCTGCACGACGGTCAGATCGTCTATGCCAAGGGTTACGGTTACGGTGACGTGACCCACGCCACACCGATCCGGCTCGAACAGCGGCTGCAGATCGGCTCGATCTCGAAGACGTTCCTGGCGACCGCGGTGATGATGTTGCGCGAGGAGGGCCGCATCGACCTGGACGCGAAGATCGCCGACTATCTCGGCCCCGAAGGCCCCGCCTATTGGAACGACGTCACCGTGCGCCAGGTGTTGGCGCACACCGCCGGCCTCGCCTACTTGCCGGACAACGACTTCTTCGCCCACATCAACGACGCCGGCGCCACCACCGAAGAGCACATGCTGGCCGCCTTCCGCAAGTACCCGGTCGAATTCCAGCCCGGAAGCCGGTGGATGTACAGCAATGTCGGCTACGACTTGATGGGCTTCATCGTCTCGCGCATCACTGGCAAGTTCTACGGCGACTACGTCAAGGAACGCATCTTCACGCCACTGGGCATGACCAGCGCGCGCTACATCAGCCCCAACAACTCGTTCGTCGACAAGGCGCTCGGCTACGTCAACACCGATGACCGCTGGAAGTCTGTCGACCTGTCCTCCGGCTCGCTCGAGTACCTCAGCGCGGGCGCCAGCGGTATCGAGATGTCGGCACTGGACATGGCCAAGTTCGACGCGGCAGTGCGAAATGGCACCTTGCTGCCCACAGCATCCCAGACGCTGATGTGGACACCCGAGGCGGCCGTCCCCGATATGGGCGGTGGCCTCTACGCCAACTACGGCCTGGGCTGGTTCGTCGCCTACATGCACAGCGGCAACCTGGTCGTCTCGCACTCGGGCGGAATGGACGGCTACACCACCCAGTACATCCGCTATGTTGACAGCGGCTGGTCGGTCGTCGTGCTGACGAACCTGGACTACCAGGTCGCCGATCCTGGCCTGATCGCCACCGGCGTGGTGCACATGTTCAGCGACGACCTGTAAGGCAAGGCGGCGCGCCACTTTGTTGAAAGGCGTTTAACCCCGATCTCCGCCCCCGCCCGTAGAACGTATGTCTACACAGCGAAACCGGAGATCCCATGAGACACGCCCCCTCCTGCGAAACACGCGCACTGAACGGCCGTGAGGCCGGACGCCGGGCCTTGTTGACCGCCGCAGCGGCTCTCGCAGCCGCCGTGGCCTGGGCCTGGCCCTCGGCCGCACAAGCCCTGGGCTCACGCGTCGACGTGCAGGTGATCGACCGCGAAACGGCCGACACGCTCGCCTTGTATCCCTACCGTGGCCAGCACTTCGTTGCCGGCCGGCCCGGCTCGCGCTACGCGATCCGCATCACCAACCGCACGAATGAGCGTGTGATGGCGGTGATGTCGGTCGACGGCGTGAACATCGTGACCGGCCAGACGGCCGACTGGGGCCAGAGCGGTTACGTGCTCGCGCCCTGGCAGAGCTACGACATCACCGGCTGGCGCAAGAGCGACCAGGAAGTCGCGGCCTTCGAGTTCACCTCGTTGCCGGATTCCTACGCCGCCCGCACTGGCCGACCCGACGACGTGGGCGTGATCGGCGTGGCCGTTTTCAATGAGCGCGTCTACCGGCCCGCGCCGCCGCCCATGCC
>NZ_JBFUGE010000903.1:0-1889 GCF_056403075.1 Ideonella sp. P3_A4
ATGTGGTCTCGGCCGGCATGCACCTGCTGCACCTGGTCGACGATGTGCTGGACGTGACGCGCATCGACTCTGGCCAGTTGAGCGTCGACGTCGGGCCGGTGGACCTGGGCTCGGTGCTGCAGTCGGCGCTGCAGCAGGTCGAACCGCAGCGTCAGGCGCTGGGCATCGCGATCCAGGCCGATCTGCCACCCGAGGTCTTGCATGTGCGGGCCGACGCTGTGCGGCTGGAGCAGGTCTTCGTCAACCTGCTGACCAACGGCTGCAAGTACAACCGGCCCGGCGGGCGCCTGGCGGTCGTGCCGCGGGTGCAAGGCGACGAGCTGTGGGTCGATTTCGAGGACCAGGGCGAAGGCCTGGCCGAGGACGAGATCAAGGCACTGTTCCAGCCGTTTCGCCGCCTGACGCGGCATTGGCGTGTCGAAGGCACCGGGCTCGGACTGGTGATCGTCAAGCTGCTGCTGGTGCAGATGGGCGGCCAGATCGAGATCAGCAGCCGGCCGGGGCAGGGCAGCACGTTCAGTGTCCGTCTTTCACTTTGCGACGAGCTCGGCTGAACGTAAAGCAAGGCTCCGGTAGCATGCCGGTCCCATGAGCTTGTTTTCCAAGCTGCCCTATGAGTGGCAGATCGGCTGGCGCTACACGCGCGCGGGTCGCGCCGGCCGGCGCAACGGCTTCATTTCGTTCATCTCGTTCGTCTCGGTGATCGGCATCGCGCTGGGCGTGATGGCGTTGATCGTCGTGCTGAGTGTGATGAACGGCTTCCAGAAGGAAGTGCGCGACCGCATGCTGTCGGCGATCGCGCACGTCGAGATCCTGCAGCCGCAGGGCCAGGCGCTGCCCGACTGGCAGGCCGTGGCCGCCAAGGCCAAGGAAGACCCTGCTGTTCGCGCGGCCGCCCCGTTCATCGCCGTGCAGTCGCTGCTGGCGCGTGGCGAAGACATGCGCGGCGCGGTGGTGCGCGGCGTGTTGCCGGCGGCCGAGAGCCAGATCACCGACCTGGCCGCGAAGCTGGAGGCCGACGGCACGYTGGCGCAACTGGTGCCCGGTCAGTGGCGCATCGTGCTGGGCGTCGAGCTGGCTCGCTCGCTGGGTGTTCGCGCCGGTGACTCGGTCACGCTCATCGCCCCAGGCGGGCAGGTGACGCCAGCCGGCGTGCAACCGCGGTTGAAGCAGTTCACGGTTGCCGGCGTGTTCAGCGTCGGCCACTACGAATACGACAGTGCGCTGGCGTTGATCCACATCGACGACGCGGCGCGGCTGTTCCGTACCGAAGGCCCGACCGGCGTGCAGCTGAAGCTGGCCGACGTGCACGACGCACGCGAGGTGGGCTGGCGCCTGAGCGACGTGATGGGCCCGAACGTGCGGGTGCGTGACTGGACGCGCACCAACGCCGCCTGGTACGACGCGGTGCAGATCGAGAAACGGATGATGTTCATCATCCTGACGCTGATCGTCGCGGTGGCCGCCTTCAACCTGGTGTCGACGCTGGTGATGACGGTGACCGACAAGCGCGCCGACATCGCGATCCTGCGCACGATCGGTGCCAGCCCGCGCTCGGTGATGGRCATCTTCGTCGTGCAAGGCGCTGCCGCCGGCGTGATCGGCACGCTGACCGGCGTTGCGCTCGGGCTGCTGATCTCGTTCAACGTCGGCGTCATCGTGCCGGCCATCGAACGCCTGCTGGGCGTGGCCTTCCTGCCCAGCAGCATCTACCTGATCAACCGCATGCCCAGCGACCCGCAGATGGCCGACGTCCTGCCCATCGCCGTGATCTCGCTCGTGCTGGCCTTCCTCGCCACGCTGTACCCGAGCTGGCGCGCCAGCCGCGTCAACCCGGCGGAGGCGCTGCGCTATGAGTGAGCTTCATCCGGCCATGCAGAGCGCCGTGC
>NZ_JBFUGE010000904.1:0-1889 GCF_056403075.1 Ideonella sp. P3_A4
CGCCAGCGGGGATGTCGAAGTCTTCGACCCGCGGCAGTGGCGCGCGCGGCGGCTCCAGGATCTCTGCCGCGGCCTGGTAGGCGACGCGGGCCTCGACCGGCGTCATGTGGTGAAACGGTGTGCGCTTGACGCGCTGGATGCGCTCCAGCACGCCGGCCATTGCCGGGGTCAGCAGTCGCGTGGGAAACAGGTCGCTCAGGGTGGGCCTCATTGGCACGAAAAGGGCTTCGTGAGCATACTGGCTCCAACCACCCTGCCCTTGGACCCACCATGGCCCTCATCCAGTACCTGACGCAAATCGAACTCGACTTCGGCGCGGTGCGCCTGTTGCCGCAGCACTGCGAGCGCATCGGCATCAAGCGACCACTGTTGGTCACCGACGCCGGCGTGCGCGCCGCCGGGGTGCTGGACAAGGCGCTCGCCGCGCTGAAGGACCTGCCGCATGCGGTGTTCGACGGCACGCCGCCCAACCCGACCGAGGCAGCCGTGCGCGCGGCCACCACGGTCTACACCGACAACCGCTGTGACGGCCTGATCGCGGTCGGCGGCGGCTCCAGCATCGACTTGGCCAAGGGCGTGGCCATCACCGCCACGCACCCGGGCCCATTGACCGACTACGCCACCATCCTCGGCGGCGCCGTCCGCATCAGCGACAAGGTCGCGCCGCTGATCGCCGTGCCCACCACCGCCGGCACTGGCAGCGAGGTCGCGCGCGGCGCGATCCTGATCGTCGACGATGGCCGCAAGCTGGGCTTTCACAGCTGGCACCTGATGCCCAAGGCCGCGATCCTCGATCCTGAGCTGACACTGGGCTTGCCGCCGATGCTGACCGCGGCCACCGGCATGGACGCGATCGCGCACTGCATGGAAACCTTCATGGCGCATGCGATCAATCCGCCGGCCGACGGCATCGCGCTGGATGGCTTGGCGCGCGGCTGGGCGCACATCGAGCGCGCAACGCGCGACGGCAGTGACCGTGACGCGCGCTGGGCGATGATGAGTGCGAGCATGCAAGGCGCATTGGCCTTTCAGAAAGGGCTGGGTTGCGTGCATTCACTGAGCCACAGTCTGGGCGGCGCCAACCCCAAGCTGCACCACGGCACACTGAACGCCGTCTTCCTGCCCGCGGTGGTGCGCTTCAATGCCGGCGCCGAGACGATCCAGCGCGAGCAGCGCCTGCAGCGCATGGCCCATGCGATGGGCCTGGGCACGTGCGACGCGCAAGGCACCGAGGTGAGCGATGCGCTGCGCGCCATGAACGCCAGACTCGGCCTGCCGAGTGGGCTGGCGGCGATGGGCGTCACCGAGGCGATGTTCGGCCGGATCATCGAAGGCGCGCTGCTCGACCACTGCCACAAGACCAACCCGCGCCAGGCCAGCGCCGACGACTACCGCGAACTGTTGCGCGCGTCGATGTGAACTGACCTCGGTTTATCCCGAGACACAAGCCGCCATCTCGACCCGGTTGCGCCCGCCGCGCTTGGCGGCGTAGAGCAAGGCATCGGCCTGTTCCAGCAGATCCCGCATGGTCTCGGCCTGCTGCGCGTCGCACAGCCCGACGCTGACGGTCACCGTCAAGCCTGGCACCGAACCTTCCCAGTCGTGCACCGCCACGGCCTTGCGCAAGCGTTCGCAGATCTCGGCTGCCACCGGCAGCCCGGTGCCGACCAGGACGACGATGAATTCCTCGCCGCCCATGCGCGCGACCAGGTCAGTGCTTCGGGTGTTGCCCAGCAGCAGCCGCGCGATCACGCGCAAAACGTCGTCGCCCACCGCGTGGCCAAAGCGGTCGTTGACCTGTTTGAAATGGTCCAGATCGATCGCCGCCAGGCTCAGCGGCAATTGGCGCTGTCTCGCAGCCTCCAGGTGCTGCGGCAGCTCGTATTCGA
>NZ_JBFUGE010000905.1:0-1880 GCF_056403075.1 Ideonella sp. P3_A4
GCCCTGCCCGGCTTCGTTGGCATGCCACGGTCACCTTTGCCGGCAGCAGCATGATGGACGCGGCGCCTTTCCATACCGGTGAGCAGGCGCTGCAGGCACGCGTTGGTGTGCGCGAGCGCATGGAAGAGATCGGCGACAAGGTGATCCGCGATCACATGCCCGACCAGCACCGCGAACTGTTCGGCAAGCTGCCAACCATGTTGCTGGGCGCCCAAGACGACCAGGGCCAGCCCTGGGCAACGATGCTGCATGGGCCGGCAGGCTTTGTCACCAGCCCCGATGCGCGAACGCTGCTGATACAGGCCAAGCCGGCGCCCGACGACCCCGTGGCCCCATGGCTCAGCGAAGGCGCTGCCGTGGGYCTGCTGGGCCTGGAGTTCCACACGCGCCGGCGCAACCGTGCCAATGGGCGCGTGCAGGTGCTGGGAGACGATGGCTTCGAGGTGCAGATCTCGCAGAGCTTCGGCAACTGCCCGAAGTACATCCATGCACGCCGCCCCAAGGCCGCCGCGCCGCGACCAGCGCTGCCAGCACAACGGCTCGGGCCCGCGCTGGATGGGCCATCGATCGCGTTGCTGCGCCGTGCGGACACGCTCTTCATCGCATCGGCGAGCAGTGCGCAGGCTGGCGACGCCGGCGCGGACGCCCGCAGCGCAGGTGTGGATGTGTCACACCGCGGCGGCCGCCCCGGCTTCGTCCACGTGGCCACTGGCCCGCGTGGCCTGCGCCTGACCCTGCCCGACTACCAGGGCAACTTCTTCTTCAACACGCTGGGCAACCTGCTGGCGTGGCCACGCGCCGGCCTGCTGGTGCCTGACTTCGAAGACGGCAGCTTGCTGCAGTTGGCCACCGAAGCCTCGATCTGCTTCGAAGGCCCTGCGCTCGATGCCTTCCCCGGCGCGCAGCGCCTGCTGCAGCTGGACGTGCTGCACGGCTGGTGGCGCCCCGCGGCGCTGGCCCTGCGTTGGTCAACACCCGAAGCGCCGCCGCAGTTTGCCGATTGAAGCAGCAGCAGCGCGGCCGTGCCCGGTCGTTCTAACCCTTCAGCCAAGCGGACATTACAAGGCAGGGCACACTGGCGCGCCCTGGTTCGGCCGTGCCGCCGTTGCCGGCGGTTCAGGTCGACCGCTACCCGTCTCATGAAGGATTCGCTCCATGCCTTGGCTGAATGAACTTGCTTTGCAGTGCCGCCAATGCATCGATGCCGGTGGGGGCGCCGCCGAGATTCGGGACCTGGCAGCGAAGGCACTTTCTGAACAGACGGCCGTACCCGCGCAAACCGACATCGATCGAATCGTCTACCGCGCCGACGACCTTCTCGTTGTCAGTCTCGCGCAGCCTGCGTTCGGCAACACACCGATTCATGACCACGGCATCTGGTGTGTCGTCGGCGTCGCCGTCGGCCGGGAAGACAACGCCTTCTTCGAGCGCAGCCCGTCGGGCCTGGTTGAAACGGGGCGGGTCAGGCTCGGTGCCGGCGAGTGCATGGCACTCAAGCCAGACGTGATCCACAAGATCCGCAACCCCGATGCCGTTCAGTCGCAGGTCTTGCACATCTATGGTGGTGACCTCCTGGGTGCCAGCCGCAGCATGTGGAGCCCACACACCGCCGAGGAGCTACCGCTCGATCAAGCGCAGTTCGAAGCCTGGTGCGAGGAACTCACCGGCCGGGCCTCCGGGCCAATGGGAGCTTCATTTTCCTGGTGAATGAGCTGTCACGCTGGACACACGAGTTGCTGCACCGTGGGTCGCGAATACTCCCGCCCCACCATGGCCCGTGCACCGAAATACGCCGTTCGAAGCCGAAGCGTGAGTGAGTCGATGTCAACGTTGCCGACCTTGTCGCAAGGTACGGCAATGCCGCGCCCGCGGTCATACAA
>NZ_JBFUGE010000906.1:0-1857 GCF_056403075.1 Ideonella sp. P3_A4
TGATTGAAGCATGTCGTCGCCGGCTGCCGGCCAGCCATGCACCACCCCAAGGTCCACCTCGCCATCGAGGACGGCCTTGGCCGTCGCCGCCGAATGCCGCTCGAGGAGTGCCACGCGCAGCCCAGGATGGCTGGCGGCATGGGCTGCGATCACGGGCACCAGCAAGCCCAGGCACAGCGCCTGCGGCGCCGCCACCTGCAGCGTTACCGGCTCGGTATCCGAGGCCTCGTCGCGCGTCGCGCGCAAAGCGTCGTCCGCCATCGTCATCAACTCGCGCGCACGCTCGGCCAGGCGTTGCCCGGCCGGCGTCAGCGTCAAGCGGTTGCTGCTGCGCACGAACAGCGCCTGCCCGACGCTGTGCTCGAGCGCCTGGATCTGCTCGGTCACGCTCGGCTGGCTCAGGTGCACCCGCTGCGCCGCCTGCGTGAAGCTCAAGGTCTCGGCGGCGGCCAGAAAGGTGCGGAGGTGGCGAAGCTGCAGCATGCGGCGAGTCTATCGACGCTCGCGCCTGAAGCATCCACGGCCACCGCATGACCAGGCCACCTAGTCGCGCGTCGGCTCAGTCCGATGCTGGAATCGGCCGGAGCAGGTAGAGGCGGCCGTCGCTGGCGTCGACCAGGATGTTGCCCTTGTTGTTGATCGCCTTGGCTACCGTCAGCTGCACACCATCGGGAACGCCTTCGGTGGTTAGCACGTTGAGGTCACGGAACTTGCCGACGGCCGGGTAGTAGACGATGGCGCGCGGAAGAGGTTCGTCTGGGTTGATCGGCATCGAGGCCGCGCCCACGATGACACCGTTGAGGTTGATCGCCCTCGCACTGCTCCCGCGATAGCCCTTCAAGAGCCCGAGGTTGGTGAATTCGCTTCCGTCGGCATAAACCCGAAAAGCGCGCGGCCTGAACGCCGCGGTCTCGGTCTCGCCGACCACCCAGTTGGCATCGTTGATCGCCCAGGCTTCGCTGTAGTCACCGCCCAGCGGTGTACCGAAATCCACCGGTGCGCCGCCGAGCGCCGACACAGCGAAGGCATGCCGACTTGCGTTCGGCGTCGGCTCGGACGAGCCGACCACCAAGCCCGTCATGCCGATGGCCCTGACGACACTCCAGTGACCACCCAGCCCCGGCAACTCGCGCATGTTTGCGCCGCCACGGTCGGTCACGAAAATTCGAGCACCAAGATTCTCGTTGAATGACTGGCCCGCAATCATGCCGGACCGGTTGATCGCCATGCCGCTAGACGATTTGTCCCCGGGCAGCATGCTGAGCACCTTCAGGCTGCCAGCCAGGTCTCCTATGAAGGCGACGCCGCTGTCGGGAAAGGAATCGAGCTTGGTGCCTCCCACCACCTGGCCCCGATCGTTCAAGCCCGCGACCCAGCAGCCAAAGTCGTCCCTGCGACAGACCAGAAACGGTGCAAATTCAGGGATGGTGTAGCCGATCGAGTGCACCTTTCCACCGTCTATATCGGACGCGTCGGCGATGATTTCGTCTTTCGCGTTCAGGGCCACACCCACGGCATGGTCCTGGCCGGGCCAAGCCTGCAACTGAAGCGCACGGTAGTGCGCGGCCATCGCGGTTGACGCGCAGGCCAGACCTGCAATCAGCACCACGCCTGCGGTCAAGCGGCTGAGATGTCGAGACATTTGCTTCCTTCGATAGAAAAGGTTGCCAAGGATTGACATGGCAAGCCATGCCGAGTTTGGAGTGCACGTGATTGGTTATGTTGCCGGCCACAGCGCCGTGCGATTGAAGCACCACCTTCGGCCATTTCGACCCTCCGTTCGTGGGGGATATCGGCCCGCCAGCGCGCCGGATTTCACCAAATGTCCGGATTAGGGATGCGCATCCCGTTCTTACC
>NZ_JBFUGE010000907.1:0-1851 GCF_056403075.1 Ideonella sp. P3_A4
GGCCAGCATGGCCTCGAACGCGCGCAGGTAGTAGCCCGCCACGCGGTCGATGAATGCCTGGTCGTAGAGGTCGGCGTCCCAGGTCAGCACCAGCGCCAGGCTGTCATCGCCGACGGCGCGCGAGACATTGACGCAGAAGTCGAAGTTGGTCTTCTCGAAGCCGCGCCGGCCGACAACGCGCACGCGCTGGTCGGCTTCCAGCGCCTGGTAGGCGTGGAAGTGCGTGTAGTTGAACAAGACCTCGGAGAACTCGCGCCGCAGGTCCTGCTGGATCGCGGACGAGGGGTAGTGGCGGTAGCGTTGGTGCTCGGCCAGCTGGCTGGCGATCGCACCAATCAGCGCACGCCAGCTGCCAGGCTGCAGTTCGAGGCATACCGGCAGCGAATTCAGGAACAGCCCCAGGCCCTTTTCGCCGCCCTCTTGCTCGGGCCGGCCGTTGTGGACCACCGAGCTGAGGGTCCAGCGTTGCCCGGACAGCGCCGACAGCACGCGGGCATGCCCCGCGAGCATCAGCGGCTGCATCGGTACGCCCAGGTGGCGTGCGAGTGCGGTCAGCCCGGCGCCGAGTGCGCCGAATCCGGTGACCCGTGTCGTGCGATGGCGGCGGTCCTCGTGGCCGCCCGGCAGCGCGCCCGACCGCAACGGCAACTGGCGCCCGGGTGCCTCGGCGAGCGCGGCGGTCCAGTGACGACGCGCCTCGTCACTCGCCAGCACGCTCAGCTCCTGCGCGACAAAGTCGCGGAACGCCAGGTCGCGCACCGGCTCGGGCAGCGCGCCGCCAGCGAGCAATTGGCTGTAGCGCAGCAGCAGCTGGCTCGTGAAGAGCGAATTGCTCCAGCCGTCGTACACCGCGTGGTGGAAGCTGAGCGCCAGCTCGAACTCGGTGTCACTGCGCAGGTGGACGAAGACCTTGAACAACGGGCCGCACCAATCGAAGGACACACGCTTCTCATCTTCGATCCAGCGGGCAATGTGCGTATCCTGCGCTGCCGGCGCCAGGTGGCGCAGGTCATGGACCGCCAGCGGCAACGCGAACTCGCGATGCACCAGCTGCAGCGGACGCTCGCGGTCGAGCTCGTAGCTGCTGCGCAGCACCGGGTGGTCGCGGAACAGCGACGCGAGCGCATGCTCCAGGCCCGCAGCGTCCCAACGCGCTTGCACGCGCAGGCTGATGACGTCGTGGTAGGCCTCGCCGTGCTGCTCCAGCCGGGTGTGGAACACCATGCCCAGTTGCAGCTGCGACATCGGGTACGCGTCTTCGTAGCGCGCCGGGGCGTCCTGGCCCAGGCTGGCGCGTTCCTCTGCGCTCAGCAGCGCGAACGGCGCCAGGGTCTCGGCCGCGGGTTCGGGTTCGGGTGCCGCGAGGCTGCGCAGCGCACCGGCCAGATCCGCCACTGTCTGGTGCTTGAAGAGGTCTTTCACGCCGAGCACGAAGCCGGCTGCTTTGGCTTGCGCGACGATGCGGATCGACAGGATCGAGTCCCCGCCGAGCGAGAAGAAGTTGTCGTGCACGCCGGCACGCTCGACGCGCAGCACGTTCTGCCAGATGGCGCACAGCCGGACTTCGACTTCGTTGCGCGGTTCGACATGCGCCGCGCGCAGCAGGTCCTCTGCGCGCGGCGCCGGCAGCGCCTTGCGGTCGACCTTGCCGTTGGCGTTCAGCGGCAGCGCTGGCATCACCACCACCACCGCCGGCACCATGTACTCGGGCAGCTGCCGCGCCAGCGCCTCGCGGCAGCGCTGCGGCAGCAAGGCCTGCGCTTCGGCCGCCTCGCCTGGCTGTGCCACCACGTACGCCACCAGCCGCTTGTTCCCGCCGGCGTCCGCGCCGTCATCCGAGCGCGCCAGCAC
>NZ_JBFUGE010000908.1:0-1851 GCF_056403075.1 Ideonella sp. P3_A4
CCGCTGATCAGCGGCATCGGCTCGGACTGCACCGCTGCATCGAGCGCGGGCAGCCAGGAAGCCAACGCGGCTTGCTGGATCGCACCAAACGCGCAGGCCACGGCAGCCATCACAATGGCGGCCCAGGCAGTGAGCGTGACAAAAAGCGAGCGGTATCCGAGGTAGTAGGTCTGGGGCATGGCAGTCTCCAGTGCAGGCACATCATGACGACTGCACATGTCCGCCATTTTTCCGGGCGCAACCGAACGTGTCATTCCCTCAAAAGAGGGTTCTCCCTAGGACGGGGGATATGCGCTCTTCGCGACGTCGCAGTCACCCCACACTCACTGTGACCATTCACGCCGAACTGCAACTTCTGTATCGCGACGACGACCTGCTGGTGATCGACAAGCCGCCGGGTCTGCTGGTTCATCGCACCGGTCTCGATGCGCACGAGACCGACACGGTGCTCGAGCGATTGCGCCAGCAACTCGGCGCCGACATGCCCGCCGGCCTGGGCCCGGCACACCGGCTGGACAAGGGCACTTCGGGGCTGCTGGTGCTGGCCTGTCATGCCGATGCAGCCCGCGCGCTGGGTGCGGCGTTCGATGAAGGCACGGTCATCAAGCGTTATCTCGCGCTGGTGCGGGGCTGGCCGGCCGAAACGATCGACCTCGACCACCCACTGGCCCGCGACCCCGAGTTGCCGAGCACTGGCCAACTGCAGTTGCCGGCGCGCACGCTGTTCCAGCGGCTGGCGCGGGTCGAGTGGCCGTTCGCCGTTGATGGCCGCCACCCGACCAGCCGGTACGCGCTGGTGGAGGCCCGCCCCTTGAGCGGCCGGCGCCACCAGATCCGCCGTCACCTGAAGCAGCTGGCTCACCCGATCGTCGGCGACTCGACCCACGGCAAGGGCCCACACAACCGGGCCGTCGCCGCCTGGCTGGGCATCACCCGGCTCTGGCTGCACGCCGCTGCGCTGGAACTGCCCCACCCGGCGGATGGGCGCACGATGCGCTTCGAAGCCCCGCCCGGCCCGGACTGGGACGCGCTGCGGGCCCGTGGCCCGTGGCTGGCGGGTTAGCTCAACCGAACCGCACCGCGTAGATCGGCGGCAGGTGGGCGAACGGGTGCTGCCAGTGCTCACCGCCGTCGCTGCTGGCCCAAAGCTGGCCGGTGGTGCTGCCCATCAGCAGGTGCTGGCCGTCGTCAGCCACCACCAGGCCGTGGCGGTAGACGAGGTCGTAGCAGTCCGTCACCGGCAGGCCGTCGCGCAGCACGTCAAAGCTCTGCGCGCCGTCACGGGTTCGCTGCACTGCCAGCGCGCCATCGACCGGCACACGCTGCTGATCGGCCACGCCGGGCACGAACCAGGCCGTCAGCGGATCATCCGGGTGCGCCGCCACCGCGAAGCCGAACGACGACAGCGGCGCCGTCTTGATCTCTTGCCAGCTCATTGCGTTGTTGGTCGAGCGCCAGATGCCGTTGTGGTGCTGGCACCAGAGCACGTCGGGCGCCGCGGTGCAGCGGGCAATGCGGTGCGGGTCCTGGATGCGGGGATCGTCGGCCCGCTCGGGCGGCATGTAGGCCGCGCTCAGGCCCTTGGCCCGCATCGTCCAGCTCTGGCCGGCGTTGGTGGTGTGCCAGATGCCCCCGCAGCTGACGGCCAGCAGCCACTCGTCGGCGTTGGCCGGGTGCGGGCAGATCGAGTGGATGCCCGGCGTGTCGTAGCCGCCGCCAAACCATTCCGCCCGCTCGGGCTGGTGCCACAGGGCCTCGTTCAGCGTCCAGCTCTGGCCGCCGTCTTCGGACACGAACAGCCCGCCGGGCAAGGTGCCGGCGAGGATGCGATGGCCGGCGCGCTCCATCACC
>NZ_JBFUGE010000909.1:0-1849 GCF_056403075.1 Ideonella sp. P3_A4
GGCCCGCCACCACGGTTCCATGGTGGGTGGCTCGGGGGTGCGGGCGCAGGCCCCATTCGCGGTCGCCCCAACACATGCCAACGCCAACGATGCCGATCGAGAGACCGTCGCACGCGCAACACGATGCCCCGCGAGCGTGGGCCGGAGAACGCACCCCCGGGCTACCCACCACGCACCACCCTTCGCAGGCGGAATGACGCAGCACGATTGAAAACATGACAACAACCCAGCAACAGCGCGCCAGCTGGCCAGCACTGGTGTTCCTGGCACCCGCCGTGCTGATCTACACCGCGTTCAGCGCTTGGCCCCTGGCGGACACGCTGCGCCTGAGCTTCTACGCCACCGACGAGGCCGGACGCGCCCATTTCGCTGGCTTGGCTAACTTCCAAACACTGCTGTTCGACGAGCGGTGGTTCGCGAACTTTGGCAATGCGCTGGCCAACAACGTCGAGTTCTTCGTCATCCACTCGCTGGTGCAGAACCCCATCGCACTGTTGCTGGCCGCCCTGCTTTCGTTGAAAGGCGTGCGCGGCGCCACTGCCTACCGCACGGTACTTTTCCTGCCGACACTGCTGTCGGTGGTGATCATCGGCTTCTCGTGGCAGTTGATCTTGTCGCCGCTGTGGGGCGTGGCCGAGAAGCTGCTGGGCTTCGTCGGGCTGCAAGACTGGTTCGGGCCATGGCTCGGCACCGAAGAGACGGCCCTGCCGACGCTGGCGCTGATTTCGGTCTGGCAGTTCGTCGGCATCCCGATGATGTTGATCTACGCGGCGTTGATCGCGATCCCCGAAGAGATCATCGAGGCGGCCACCGTCGAGGGCGCCAGCCCGTGGCGCGTCTTCTGGGCGATCCGGCTGCCGTTGATCCTGCCGACGCTGGGTCTGGTCAACATCCTGACCTTCGTCGGCAACTTCAACGCCTTCGATTTGATCTATGCGGTCAAAGGCGCATTGGCCGGGCCGAACTACTCGACCGACCTGCTCGGCACCCTCTTCTACCGCACCTTCTTCGGCTACCAGTCGCAAGTCGGCAGCGCGACGATGGGCGCCGCGCTGGCCACGCTGATGTTCCTGGTCATCCTGGGTGGCGTCGGCGTGTACTTCCTGTTCATTCAGCGGCGGCTGCGTCGCCATGCGGCATGAGCCCCGCCCGCCCCACTCCGCCGGCGCAGCCCCGCGTTCCCAGGCTGCCCCACCGGACCACCAGAACATCGACACGCGAGGCCTTCGCGAAGCCGCTGCGCTCGACCTTCGTGCATCTCGTGCTCGGCGGCTACACGCTGCTGGTGCTGTGCCCGATCCTGCTGGTGCTCATCAACTCGTTCAAGTCGCGCAAGGCGATCTTCGACGACCCGCTGGCGCTGCCCACTACCGCCAGCTTCAGCGTCGTCGGTTACGCCAAGGTGCTGGGCAACGCAGCGGTCGGCGGCATGTACCTCAACAGCGCCATCGTCACCGGTATCTCGATGGTGTTGATCCTGCTGTTCGGCGCCATGGCTGCCTGGGCGCTGACCGAATACCGCTTCCGTGGCAACCGGTTGCTCGCGCTGTTCCTGGCCTTCGGGATCATGGTGCCGATCCGCCTCGGCTCGGTGTCGATCTTGCAGACGATGGTGGCGTTGAACCTGGTCAACACGCTGACCGCGCTGGTGCTGGTCTACGTGGCGCAAGGGCTGCCGCTGGCGGTGATGATCCTGTCGGAGTTCATCTTGCAGGTGCCCAGCGAGCTGAAGGATGCCGCCCGTTGCGACGGCATCGGCGAGTTCGAGATCTTCTTCCGCGTCGTGCTGCCGCTGCTGAGGCCGGCCGTGGCGACCGTCGCCGTCTTCACGATGGTGCCGATCTGGAAC
>NZ_JBFUGE010000910.1:0-1848 GCF_056403075.1 Ideonella sp. P3_A4
CCGTGAGGCCTTGCGGCGCAGTGGCGTCGAGACGAACGAGGTCGGCCTGGTCAAGTTGCAGGCTGCGGGCAGCCCGGCCAACGACGCGACCGAGATCCAGGCGCTGCACCGCTTGTTCGGCGTGCAGATGCCGCCCTTGATGAGCCTGAAAGGAGCGATCGGCCACGCGCTGGGCGCTGCCGGGTTGGCCGAAGTGGCGCTGCTGACGGGCTGTCTCGAAAGCGGGGCCTGGCCCCGGGTGGACGGCGAAGTCGACCCTGCGTTCGGCGCCACCAGCGTCGCGGCCATCAACCCGGTTGGCCCCACCAGCCAGCCGCCAGCGTGACGGGCGGCTGGTCAGATGAAGTGCAGCGACAGCCTCCCCCAGCACCATGCCGTCGCGCGCCAAGCCCATCGGCCGGGCGCGGGTTGGCGACAACAGCTGCATGCCGAGAAAGCCGCCCGGCGTGACCCGGCTGCGCAGTTCGATCCCCAACACCAACGCCTCAGAGACCAGTCCCTGGCTCATCGCCGCCTGGGCGCACAACATCGCATTCAGCCCAGACGTGCAGGCGGTGCTCACACTGTAGACCGGCCCTTGCCAGTCCAGCCAGGTAGACACGCTCTGCGCGAAGTCATCGAAACTGCCGTCGAACTGGCCGCTGTCTTCACGCGCGCCGATGTCCAGCGACGACGAGGCGATGAACAAGGCACCGCGACGGTCGCCGGCCAGCGCCCCGCTTTCGCTGGCGACCTGCAGAACCCAGCGTTGCGCGCGCTCGTTCCACGGCGTCTGGGTGTCGTTGTCGAGCGAGAAATAAGGGCAGCCGAACCCACCGGCCAGGCTGAGCCAACCCGGCGCTACCCCGCCCTCGGCCAAGGCCGCGAGGGCCGCTTCCAGCGTCGGCGCAAGACCGCAGGCAAGACCACGGCCAGTGACGTACACCGGCGCGCTCACCGCTTCATCACCGCTTGGTGGCCATCTGTGCGGCCAGGTAGTTGGCCAGTTGCGCGATCGAGGCGAGCGCGCGGCGGGTTTCCTTGCTGTCGGCCATGCGCACACCGAAGCGGGCCTGAATCGCCATCGAGACCTGCAGCGCGTCGAGCGAGTCCAGGTCCAGCCGCGCGTCGGGGCCGAACAGCGGTTCGTCGTCGGACAGGCCGCCAGCCGGTGCCTGCTTTTCTGCGGCCTCGAGCACGAGGGTCTTCAGTTCTGCGGCCAGTTCGATCGGTGTCATCTTGCGCGGGGGTGGATCAGGACAACGGCCAGCGCAAACATCAGCGCGGCGAAAACGAGCAGCGGCCAAGTCAGCCGCGCGACAGCGGCGACGTCGCCGCCGCGCATCAGGACCTGAAGCAGCGCCTCAAGGCCCCAGTTCATCGGCGAACATTCGGCCAGGCGCTGCATGAAGGCCGGCATCACGAACTTGGGCACCATGATGCCGCCGATGGCCGCCATCAGGATGTTGGCGATCGGCCCGACGGCGCTGGCTTGCGCGTGGGTTCGCACTGCACCGGCCAGGGCCAAACCCATGCCGACGGCGGCGAGGCTGACGGCGCCGATGGCCACCAGCAGCGCGCCCCAATCGATGCCGGCCAGCGACAGCCCTTCACCGCCGAGCAGCGGCATCAGCCACACGCCCACGGCTAGCATCAGCGCGGCTTGCAGCAGGTTCACCGCGAGGTACGGCCAGGTCTTGGACAGCAGCAGCGCCCAGGTCGGCACGCCCAGGCTGCGCAGCCGCGCGAGCGTGCCGCTGGCGCGTTCCTGCACGAGCAGGTTGGCCAGCGAGGCAACGACGAAGAACATGCCGAACACCAACCAGGCCGGCACGTTCTGCTGCACGGCGCTGGGGCGAGGCCCTTGGG
>NZ_JBFUGE010000911.1:0-1847 GCF_056403075.1 Ideonella sp. P3_A4
GTCTACTGCTTCATTCGTTTGGCAATCTATCTGTTTGCTCGGACTCGGCGATGAAGTCGGCTACTTTCCCGCTGTGCCCTAACCCCTCCGTCAAGGGGACCTGCCTTCGGCAGGCCCCTTACGTCGAACGTTAGACCCAATTCTCTTCTTGCGGGCCATCATGAACGCAGCACTAGAGTTCCATGACTCCGAGGTCAGCGCAATCCAGTCGAAGGACGAAAGTCTGTTGGTTGCGTTCTCTGCTGCGTACGTTCACCATTCCGAAGGATTACCTGGCGTTGACACTGGCTCGGGATACGTTCAAGCGCTAGAAATGCTTCTGCAGCAAGCCACTTGGTCCGGCTCTCTGGGTTCTTGTCTTGGCAGGCTGTCAGATGGGAACATCTCAGTAGGCGAGCTGCGTAGGTCACTTGTCCCGTTGCCTTACGAGTCGAACGGGCCGGTCCAGGTGGAGCTTGTGTTTCAGAATGGAGAATCCCTCACTGCAACCGCGGCGCGCGCGATCATTCGCTTCATCGGTGAACCGCGCTTTGTTGAAGCATTCAGGTGCTAGCTTGAAGAAAGCTGCTCAGCGTTTGCGCAACCTAGGGTCTAACCCCTCCGTCAAGGGGACGTCCCGCAAGCGGGCCGCCCCTTACGTCGAACGTTAAGCGTCCGAATCCACCATGAACGCGCAGCAGTTCGTCTCTCATTGGCTTGAGCTCAAGGCCGAACTCCTTGAAGCATTTCTGGGCAAGCAGAGCAAGTCTGAAGTTGCCATCCAGATTCAACGCTTGGAGCTTGAACCCCAGCAAAGTGAGTTGTTGCGAGTTGCAGTCGATGGAATGCTTCGCGACACCATGTACACGCTGCTGCTTGGCCTTGAAGGCGCCGCCAGCATTGGCAGAGATCAGCGGCCTTACACAATTACAGATGAAGATGGCAATGTCATCTCGAAGTGTGGCGAGCTCGAAGCCGAGGCGTGGCGGCAACTTCACGGTGGTAGCGAGTAGGCTTCATCATGTGCAGGTCGCCTTTGTCTTCTTTTGCGCTGCCAGCCGTGACGCCTAACCACTCCGTCAAGGGGACGTCCCGCAAGCGGGCCGCCCCTTACATCGAACGTTAAGCGCCATGAATCTCGACCGTTGGTCCCAAATCATGAGTGAGTTGGCCATCCCAAGCGTTGAAGCGTCAGTTCGCGCCGCCGCATGGCTTCATCGCGAAGCCGATATCGAAGACATTCCTCGCCTGCTCGCCTTGCTCAATAGCAATGACTTCTTTGTCCGAGAAGCAGCAGCGTGGCCTCTCGCCGAACTGACCGGAACACGAGTCCTTCCAGAGTTGTTCGCAGCCTACCAGCGCGGATTTGACGAAGGACACGACAATGACGGTTTTACCGCGGCCTTGCTAGAGATTCCGCATCTTCATCCGTTCGAAGTCGAGCCGGCGCTCTTGAGCATCATCAACACAGCCAACGAACCAACTCTTGGCCACGCTAAGTGGTTGCTTGAGTTTTGCAAACCCAAAGGGTCTGAGCATCATGGGCCTGGCGCCTAACCCCTCCGTCAAGGGGACGTCCCGCAAGCGGGCCGCCCCTTACGTCGAACGTTAGGTGGCATCTTCGCCTCAGATTTGAAGTGCAACACTTCTTCTCCAAGGAGCAGTTGCACGAATGGGAATCCGATACTCTCACCTGTCCTCGACAGATCGCGTTCGTATTGAGGTCTGCTTGCGCTACGGCGCTCGTGCGGCCGCCGTGGCACGCTTTGTCGGCTGCCATCGGTCTACCATTTGGCGGGAGCAAGAACGCGCAAAGTCTTATGGCTTCAGGACCTACGCCGCCGACTTCGGCCAGCGCTTCTATGACC
>NZ_JBFUGE010000912.1:0-1829 GCF_056403075.1 Ideonella sp. P3_A4
GCATGGTCGCGCCCTGCTGGTTGCTGGGCACGAGCTGATGGCCCCACCACTGGTGGCCGATCTCGTGCGCGGTCACGTAGGTGGCCACGTCGATGGCGTTCTCGTCACCCAGCTTGGTCAGGAAGCCCAGGTTCTCCGAGTAGGGGATGGTGTTGGCAAAGCTCTGCGCAAAGTCCGCGTAGCTCGGGAATTCGAGGATGCGCGCCTGGTGGAACTGGTAGGGCGAGAACTTCTCGTTGAACATCGCCAATGAATCCTTCATCGCGCCCAGCATGCGGTCGACGTTGTATTCATGGCCCGGGTGGTAGTAGACGGCCAGGTCGACATCGCCGGCCTTGTCGCGCTTCACTTCATAGCGGGCCGACTGGATCGAGAAGAAGTGGTTGATCGGCGCGTCGGAGACGAAATGCGCCGTGCGTCGTCCGTTGGTGGTCGTGTCGGACACCGTGCGCCCCGGAGCGATCGGCGTCTGGTCGGCGTCGGTCGTGACGGTGATATCGGCATTGACCCAGTCACCGGCCACCATGAAGATGCTGCGCGAGCGGCCCGATTCATCCTCCAGCTTGGGCGGGCGCAGATCAGCCGGCAGGCCGTACTTGCGGCGCTTGGCCCGGTCGGTCAGCAGGCCCTCGCGCGACATACCGACACCGGGCGCGATCTCGCTGTTGTTGACGAAACTGCCGTTCTCCACCAGCCGGGTCAGCGGAGCGCCGTTCGGAAAACCTCGTTCCTCCAGTGTGGTGGCGAACTTCATTTCCCGCACTTCGCCCGGTTGCATGGCCGGTTGCAGGCGGTAGATGCGGTACGGGTACTGCTCGTACGCCTTCTCGAGCGTGGCACCGTCGATCGACACCTGGTCGAGCCTGATCCGCTCGCCCCAGGCCACGTGCACCTGGTCGATCGGCTGGCTGCTGCGGTTTTCGAGTTTGTAGCGGCCGTTGGTGACGGCGCGCGCTTCGCGAGGGAAGAGCTGCACGTCGAGCGTGACGGCAGTGATGTGCGGCATCTGCAGCTTCTCGAACGGCAGCAGCTCCTTCTCTGCATTCGCCAGCCACTGGTCGTGGTCCGGTGCCGTCTGGTATTTGTTGAGGATGTTGGTGTTGTAGAAGATGAAGGCGCCAGTGCCAGCCCATACGGCCAGACCCGCGCCGCCAGCCAGCAGCGCACCGCCACGAAGGCGACGCGGCAGCGCGGCCAAACGCGGACGCAGCGCAGTGGTGGTGCCGCGGCGCCACAGCGCGTAGGCCAGCACCGCCAGCACGGTGGCGAAGCCGCTCCAGTAGACCTGGAACCAGGCGGCGCCGACCCAGAATCGGGCCATGCCGTTCATGTCTGACAAAGGCACCGGCGAGGTGCCGCTGTAGTTGTACAGGTTGTGCTCGAAGCCGGCCGAAGCCATGGCGATCGAGGCCACCACGTAGACCAGCATCACGCCCCAGCCGATGAACTTCTGCGGCACCAGCACCTGCACGAAGACCGACAGCACGGCCAGCTGCATGGCCGTGATCACGGTGGGCAAGACCCACCACAGCCCATAGGCAGCCAGGTCGAAATGCGTGTAGCCCTTGATGAGCTGCACGGCCATGCCAGCCCCGGCGGCCACCAATGACGTGGCGGTAAGCACCAGCGCATTCGCCAGAATCTTGGGCAGCAGGTGGGCCCAGTCCGGTGCAGCGGTCGAATCGACGATCTCGTGCACGCGGCGCTCGCGGTCGCGCCAGACGAGCTCACCGGCGTAGTAGATCGCGATGATCATCTGGATGAAGGCGAAGGCGTCTTGCAGGGCCCGCACCATCAGCCGCGTCACCGGGTGGGCGTCGGTGCCGTAC
>NZ_JBFUGE010000913.1:0-1818 GCF_056403075.1 Ideonella sp. P3_A4
GTACAGCCCCTACCTGCGTCAGCACTTGAGCGTCGGCAGCGTGCTGCAAGCCTCGTCCGGCGTGACTGTCGAAGACCTGGACGGCAACGTCTTCTACGACCTGGCCGGCTCGTACGGCGTGAACCTGCTGGGCTACGACACCTACAAGCAGTGCATCGCCGAGGCCGAAGCGCAAGCCCGCCCACTCGGCCCGGTGCTCGGCGCCTACCACCCGGCGCTGCTGGACGTGGTCAAGCGCCTGAAAACCATCTCGGGCCAGGACGCGGTGTCGTTCCACATGTCCGGCACCGAAGCGGTGATGCAGGCCGTGCGGCTGGCGCGTTATCACACCAAACGCAGCCACCTGGTGCGCTTCTGCGGCGCATACCACGGCTGGTGGGAAGACGTGCAGCCCGGCCCCGGCAACCCGGTGCCACCACGCGACACCTACACGCTCGAGGACATGGACGAACGCAGCCTGCAGGTGCTGCGCACGCGCAAGGACATCGCCTGCGTGCTGGTCAACCCATTGCAGGCGCTGCATCCGAACAAGGGCGCACCGGGTGATTCTTCGCTGGTCGATTCGAGCCGCGGAGCGCACTTCGACCGCGAGGCCTACACCGGCTGGCTGAAGAAGCTGCGGGCCGTTTGCAGCGAGCGCGGCATCGTGCTGATCTTCGACGAGGTCTTCGTCGGCTTCCGTCTGGCACCAGGTGGCGCGCAAGAGTACTTCGGCGTCAAGGCCGACTTGGTCACCTACGGCAAGACGCTCGGCGGCGGCCTGYCGGTCGGCGTGGTCTGCGGCCAACAGGCACTGATGCAGCGCTACCGCGCCGAGCGCCCGGCCGACATCTGCTTCGCACGCGGCACCTTCAACGCCCACCCTTACGTGGTCTGCGCGATGCAGGCCTTCCTCGATCGCCTGCAGCGCCCCGAAGTACAGGCTTTGTAYGACGGACTGGACGAGCGCTGGAACGAACGCACTGCGCGCTTCAACCAGCGCCTGGCCCAGGCCGGCCTGCCGGTGCGTGTGGCGAACCTGTCGTCGATCTGGACGGTGACCTACACCGAGCCTTCGCGCTACAACTGGATGTTGCAGTTCTACCTGCGGCTGCATGGCCTGGCCTTGAGCTGGGTGGGCACGGGTCGATTGATCTTCAGCCTGAACTACAGCGATGCCGACTTCGACGCGGTGTTGGAGCGGTTTATCGCAGCGGGCCAGGAAATGCAGGCCGATGGCTGGTGGTGGGCCGACCCGGCGCAGACCAACAAGTCCATCAATCGCAGCATCCTGAAAGAGATGCTGAACCGCCGCTTCGGTATCGGCTGAGTTCGCGCCGCGGGCCGCTCGACGGCGGCCCGCGGTCGCGATCACGGCTTAGTGTGACTGCACGTGGTGCATCGGGTCGATCAGCTCGCCACGCAGCAGGTACAGCGGCGCCTTGTGGTACAGCCAGATGTCGTGGAACGGGTCGGTCAGGATCTTGCTCATCCAGACCAGGCCGGTGGCCAGGCTTTTTTGCCAGGTCAGTTGGGCGACGCGGAACAGCAGCCCGCTGACGCCGAGGAAGAGCCAAGCCAGACCCACGTCGTGCAGATAGCCGGTCCAACCCACCGCTGGCTCGATAAGCCCGAACAGGCTGGGCTGCAGCCACAKCAGCAGCGGCAGCGCGACCCAGGCGCTCATCAGCGCGATCTTGCGGCGAATGTTGTAGCCGATTTTGATCTCTTCCTTGTACGCGTCGGTGGCCTGGTTGACCTCATCGTAGCCACGCGGCTCGAAGAAGAAGTGGCCGGCCTGGCGTGTCGTCATCGACACGCACCAGGCGAGGATGGCGG
>NZ_JBFUGE010000914.1:0-1815 GCF_056403075.1 Ideonella sp. P3_A4
GGTCAGGTCAGCTGTGACAACCGGGCTGGGCGCTCTGCCGCCCTATCAGCCGCACTTTAATCAGGGTTATATCGACAACTGTTAACCGAGTACTGTATTCCAATTTGTTTCATGAATACATGAATATCGATACAACGAATAGGAATATACATACTTCCACTTAGTTCCCTAGAATCAATGTAAAGAAGATTCAGGGAGCATGTATGGGGCTTTCTATTCCGTTTCTGCCCAGCAGAATACGGGCCAGCGCACTGCTGCACGGCAGCAATGCCGATTTCGTGACGAACGCGTACCTCGCGTTGCAGCGCCAGTGGCCAGATGACGGCGGCTTTGCGCACTATGTGCACGCCCTCAGCGAGCTGGGTGCCAAACGTGCAGACATACTACGCGAAATTGCAAACTCGTCAAACGCCAAACAGTGCGGCGTCGTTTTTATTGACGACCTGCCGGCGGAATATGAGTTCCGGCCGGAAGACCATGACAGTAATAGGCTGCTTGAAACCAGCCTGACGCTGCGCCTGGCCCGAACCGCGGCCGATGTGGAGCAATTGCGCCTCGCCATCAGCCGGCTCACGGCCGGTGAGCTGGCCGGTGCCGTCGAGGGCTTGGTCCAGGCGCAATTGATGCACCAGGCGGTGCTCGAAAGCAGGCTCAACACGCTGGCGGCTGACCAGCGGGGCGAAGGCCTGCAGACCGAACGGGCCGACGTGGACGCCGTCTTCGAGGTCGCAGGCGCCCGGCAACATCTCGTCGTGGTGCCGCCGCCTGCGTCAGCCAAGGAGGCGCACGAGAGCCCAAGCACCGTCCGCGCGCTGCAGGCCGAGGTGGCCGAACTCAGGGCGGAGGTCCAGCGCCTGCACAGCTACGCCACCGTGGAGCTCAAGCGAGAAGTGGCCGACTACGTCAACGCGCTCAGCTCGGCCACGCAGAAACCGGAACACGTTGTGCCGCAGGTCCAGTCGAAGCGCGACGTGGCGCGCGGCCGTGCGCACATTCATGCGGTGGGACGGCAGAGCCGGGGCGGTACATGACCGATCCGCTGGTCGTCTTTTCTCCGCTGCCGCCGGCCAAGTCCGGCATCGCCGACTACATGGCGGAGTTGCTCCCTGCGCTGGCCGCGGTGAGGCCGATCACCGTGGTCTGCGACAAGCTTCCCCCCAGCCCGCCCCGCGGAGATTGGCAGGTCGTGGACGTGGCCGGCTACGAGGCCGATCCCCAGCTGGCTCGATGTCCCCACATCTACCAGATCGGCAACAACGCGGACCATGTCTTCGCCTACCGGGCTTTCAAACAGCGCCCCGGCATCCTGGTGCAGCACGACTTCAACCTGCACTACCTCGTGGAAGACGCCACGCTGGCAGTGGGTGATGGCGCGGGTTACCGCGACGTGTTGTACGAGGAGTACGGCGACGCCGGCGCGGCGCTGGCGGACCTGCGCCAGGCAGGGCTGTTCTCTGAGGCGCAGAAGCTGGCCCTGCCGCTGAACACCCACCTGTTGCGCCGGGCCACGGGGCTGATCGTTCACAACCGCTGGGTCTACGACAGGCTGCCGGAGGCCGTGCGCAGCACCACCATCGTCGTGCCGCACCATGTCTCGCCCCAGGCGCACCAGTACGACGAGCTTTCGCAGGCCGAKGCGCGCGCGTCGCTTGGCTTGCCGCCGGACGTCTTCATCGTGTTGTCGCTGGGCTACATCACGCCGCCCAAGCAGATCCAGACGACGCTGGCCGCGCTCGGACTGCTCAAGCGCCAGGGGGCGGCGTTCCTGTTCGTCGTCGGCGGCCAGCGAAACCCAGGCTTCGATATCGATGCCCA
>NZ_JBFUGE010000915.1:0-1814 GCF_056403075.1 Ideonella sp. P3_A4
ACCATCGAGTGGCTGATCAGGAAAGCGACGACCTTGCGCGTGTTCTCGATGTGGCGCGCCATGCGCAGTGGCAGCGTCTCGATGCCCTGCAGGATCAGCCAGGCAGTGTGCGGGCTCATGCAGGCGCCGAAGTCGCGCAGTCCCTCGCGCCGGGCGCGCAGCAAGAAGGCGCCGTCCGAGCTTTCTTCGGCAAACACCATGCCGTGGAAGCCGGCGTAGGGCTCGGTCAGCTCGGGAAAGCGGTTGCTGGCCGTCCAGTCGAAGCGGCCGCCGTCGACCAGCGCGCCGCCGATCACGGTGCCGTGGCCCGACAGGAACTTGGTCGCCGAATGGAACACCAGGTCGGCGCCATGCTCGACTGGCTTCATCAGCCACGGCGTCGTGAAGGTCGAGTCGACCAGCAGCGGCAGCCCCGCCTCGTGGGCGATTGCGCTGACGGTCGGGATGTCCAGCACGTCCAGCCCCGGGTTGCCCAGCGTTTCGCCGAACAGCAGCTTGGTGTTCGGGCGGATCGCCGTACGCCAACCGTCAATATCTCGCGGTTTGACGAAGGTCGTTTCAATGCCGAAACGCTTCAGCGTGTAGTGCAACAGGTTGTGGGAGCCGCCGTACAGCGCCGAGCTGGCGACGATGTGCGAGCCGGCGCCTGCGAGGGTGGCGATCGCCAGGTGAAGCGCCGCCTGGCCGCTGGCAGTGGCAATCGCGCCTACGCCGCCTTCCAGCGCCGCGAGCCGCTCTTCGAGCACCGCGTTGGTGGGGTTGGAAATACGGCTGTAGACGTGGCCTGAGCGCTCCAGGTTGAACAGCGACGCCGCGTGCTCACTGGACTCGAAGACGAACGAGGTCGTCAGGTGGATCGGCACCGCCCGCGCGCCGGTGGCGGGGTCGGGCGTCGCGCCGGCGTGCAGCGCCAATGTGTCAAAGCCAGGGTCGGATGCTCCAGGCATGGCTGTTACCGGGTCTACGGCATCTGTGTGGGGCCACGATTGTGTGCTATGTTGACCGCGTGGGCAGCGCTGCCCATGCCCTGTTGGGAGATCCGACAAACTGGGCCAAACCTCGAGCCGAAGGAGTGCCAGCCATGAAAGTCAGCGACATTCTGAGAGTGAAGGGCAATACGCTCTTCACGGTCGGCCCAGACAGCCCGCTGAATGGTGCCGTGACGACGATGGCCGAGCACGACATCGGCTCGCTGGTCGTGATGACCCACGGCGACCTGATCGGCATGCTGACCTTCCGCGAGGTGATCCGCGCGGTGGTCAAGAACGGCGGGATGATCGGCAGCACGCTGGTGCGCAGCGTGATGGACGACGCGCCGCTGACCTGCACGCCGGAAACCGACATCAACGAAGTGCGCCGCATGATGCTCGGCCGCCACGCCCGCTACATGCCGGTGCTGGACGGCAAGACGCTGATGGGCGTGATCTCGTTCTACGACGTGGCCAAGGGCGTGGTCGAGGCGCAGGATTTCGAGAACCGCATGCTCAAGGCCTACATCCGCGACTGGCCGGTCGAGGAAGAGGTGCCGGACGAAAAGGCCGGCTGAAGGTGAAAAGAGGGCCCGCTAGTGGGCCCTCGGCCATTGGGGGCGTTCGGTCGCGCTGAGCCGCTCAGGCGTCCAGCGCCTGCAGCGTTGCGCGGCGCTTGTTCATCCACTCCGCCGCCGCGGCCGCATCCAGCGGCCGGCAGAAGCGGTAGCCCTGCATCGCATCGCAGCCCTGGGTGCGCAGGAACGTGGCCTGCTCGTCGGTCTCAACGCCTTCGGCGATGGTGGTCAGGTTCAGCGCATGGGCCATCTGCACGATGGCCTGCAC
>NZ_JBFUGE010000916.1:0-1810 GCF_056403075.1 Ideonella sp. P3_A4
GAATTCGCGCTCGTAGCCCCAGGCACACCAGATCGGCTCGTAGGCCGCGGCCGGGGGCGTGGCGGCGGCGATGCCGCGCTGCGCCATCACGCGGCGGTAGGCGTCGAGTGCGGCGAAGTAGTCGCCCTGGTGCACGGCGACAAAGCTCAGCGCGGTCGTCAGCGTCTGCCCGGGCTCCAGCGTGGTGGCACGCTTGGCGGTTAGGCCCAGTTGCACGCCACCGCGCGACCAGCGCAGCGGCAGCGACACCTGTTGCGGGACCACTTCGACGTGGCCAACAGCCAGGCCGGCGTCGCGCCGCCACACGTCGACCACCGGCGTGCCACCGCCGTAGTCGGGCGCGTTCATACCCATGAAGTTGGCTTGTGCAAAGCCGGGCTTGACCGGCTGCACCCAGTCGTGCCGGTCTTCGTGGCTGGCGCCGGCGAAAGACCAGAAGGCTTCGGTGCGACCGACTCGTGGCAGCACCCGGTGCTGCGCGTTGCCCCAGCCCTTGATCGCCAACGCTGCCGCTGACTCGTTGCGGTAGCTGACCTCCAGCCAGGCGAAGCCGGGGAAGGCGTCGTGCAGCGTCACGGCGATCGTCTTGACGATGCCCTGGGCCGAGCGGCCTTCCATGCGCAGGCGGCGGCCGGGCCCGTGGGCGTCGTCGTGCAGTGCGTCGACCTGAGTCCGATACAACACGAAGCGATCGACGACCGCGCCGTTGGCGAGCGTCAAGGTCTCGCTCGCATCGAAGTCGGTCAACACCGCGGGCCGCGGGCCGGCCAGGTGGACGACGCGGCAGCGCATCTGCTCATCGAACTGCAGCGAGATCGCCGCATCGGCAATGCGCACGTGGCCACGGCCGACGGCTGGCGCACTCGACACCATCGCCGGTGCGCACAACGCCGACGCGCCCAGCCACTGGAAGAACGCGCGCCGGGCCACGGGGACAGTTCGCTGCATGGTCAGAACTTCAGACTGGCGCCCAGCGTGAACGAGCGGCCGTAGGCGTTGTAGGTGTACGGCAGGTCGCGCCGGCCCAGGTCGGTGCGCTCCTGGGCGTTCGTGAGGTTACGTCCCTCGAGCGTCAGCTTGAAGCCGCCGTTGAATTCGTACGAGGCTTGCGCCGTCACCCACGTCACCGCCTTGGCCTTGCTGGGCACACCGAGCTCGGTGCCRCTGGTCACGGTGTATGGGCTGGTGTAATCGGCCGACAGGTTCAGGCTGATCGGGCCCTTCTCGTAGATCAGGCCCAGCGACGAGCTGGCCGGGGCCACGCCTTCGAGCTCGCCAACCAGTTCGCCGTCGACCCACGAGCGGGTCTTGTTGTAGGTGTACTGGGCGCGGATGCCGAAGCCGTTGTCCATCAGGTGCTGCCAGCCCAGCTCGAAGCCGAGCACGGTGGCCTTGTCGCCGTTGATCGGCGAGACGATCGTGAACAGGTGGCCGGGTACACCGATGTCGACGTTCTCTTCCGCAGTTGCGGTGATGAAGTTCTTGATCTGCTTGGCGAACACTGCGCCGTTCAACGCCGACTTCGGTGCGTAGTACCACTCGAGCGACAGGTCCTGCTGCCAGGCGGTGTAGGGCTTCAGGTGCGGGTCGCCGGAGATCCAGATCACGTCGGCGCCCCAGCTGGCGCCGTCGGTGCGGGTGGGCGCCAGCTGATCGACGCTGGGCCGCGCGATGGTCTCGGCCACGCCCAGGCGCATCTGCAGCGTCTTGTTCAGGTGGTAGAGAAAGTTGGCCGCCGGCAAGGCCTTGGTGTAGCTGCCGCCGACGTTGATCGGCACGGCCGGGCTGTACTCGACGAAGTAGGCGCCTG
>NZ_JBFUGE010000917.1:0-1806 GCF_056403075.1 Ideonella sp. P3_A4
ATGCTGGCCGAACATCGCCAATCTGGCGGCGGCAAAGCGTCTGCCTGACGCCCGTTCATGAACCTCCCCCGCAAGCGCACCATCCTCGCGGTCGACGACGACCAGAAGACGCGGCAGCTGTTGAAGCTGTACCTCGAAAAGCACCAGTACGTGGTGCAGCTGGCCTCCGACGGCGCGAGTTTTCGCAGTGGCTTGGAGCGCTACCGAGACGAGCTGAGCTTGGTGATCCTGGATGTGATGTTGCCGGACACCGATGGCTTTGCGCTGTGCCAGTTGGTGCGCCAGCGCGCGCCGACGCTGCCGATCATCATGCTGACCGCGAGTGCCGACGACACGGAGCGCATCGTCGGGCTGGAGCTGGGCGCTGACGACTACATCGGCAAGCCCTACAACCCACGCGAGCTGCTGGCGCGGATCAAGGCGATCCATCGCCGCGCTGGCATGAGCGGTGAGGGCGCCCCGCGCTATCTGAGCTTTGCCGGCTTTCGCCTCGACCGCCTGGAGCGCACGCTCGCCGCGCCAAGCGGTGAGACGGTGACGCTGACGGCGATGGACTTTGACCTGCTGCGCCTGTTCGCCGAGCACCCGGGCGAGGTGCTGGACCGTGCACGCCTGATGGAGCAGACCCGTGGCCGCGACCTGGGGCCGACCGATCGCTCACTCGATGTACAGGTCAGCCGTCTGCGTCAGCGCCTGGGCGATGACGGCAAACAGCCGGCGCTGATCAAGACCGTGCGTTCCAGCGGTTATGTGTTCTCGGTGGAGGTCCAAGCCTCCCATGACTGAGGCTGCGGCGGCAGCGCGCGCCAGCTGGGCCGACCGGCTGCTGCCGCGCAGCCTGCGTGGCCGCATCATGCTGACGATGGCTGCAGGTGTGTTGCTGAGCCAGACGCTGGGCACGGCGATCTGGGCCTGGCAGCTGCACGACAGCGCTTTGCGCGACGCGCGTGAGGCCGCGCAGCAGACGGCGCGCAGCGCGGGCGGTGCAATTCGCTTCTTTCGCGACTTGCCGTCGCAGTACCGGCCGATCATCACCGAGCAACTGCGCACGATGGGGGGCACGCGCTTCTTCGTGCAGGTCAACCGCTCGCGGGTGCCGCTGCAGCCGATCGAGCCATCGCAGCTGGCCGATACCGTGACCGCTGACGTGCGTGCGCGACTGGCCGGAGACTTTGAACGTGGCACTGCGCTCGAAGTGGCGTTCGTCATGCCCGACACGCAGCCAGTGACCGACGACGGCCGCACGCTGCGCGACCTGCCCGAGCGCTGGGTCGAAGGTTCGATGCTGCTGCGGCCACGGCCCGCGCCGCTGCTGGTGATCCAGGCCGAATTCGAGCCCGGTGGTTGGCTGCTGCTGGCCACGACGATGCCGGACCCGTACTTCCTTGACAACGCCAATCCGTTGACGCGCGACCGCCTGCTGCTGCAGGGTGCCACGCTGCTGACGGTGCTGCTGCTCGTGCTGTTCGTGGCCCGCAGCCTGACACGGCCGCTGCAAAGACTCGCTGGTGCGGCGAACGCCTTCGGCACCGCGATGCACCCTGCGCGTGTGCCTGAAACCGGCACCGTGGAATTGCGCGGCACTGCGCGCGCTTTCAACGAAATGCAAGCCCGCATCCAGCGTTTCGTCGAAGACCGCGACCGCCTGTTCAGCAGCATCTCGCATGACCTGAAGACACCGATCATGCGGCTGAAGCTTCGCACCGAACTGCTCGACGACGAGGCGGTTCGGGCCGACTTTCACGAGGACCTCGACGAGCTGGACGTGATGGTCAAAGGCGCGCTGCAAAGCGTGAAAGACAGCGA
>NZ_JBFUGE010000918.1:0-1796 GCF_056403075.1 Ideonella sp. P3_A4
CTTCCAGGCGGGGTCGTAGACATCGCCCAATGCATGCGTCTGGTAGTGACGCCCGCCAATCAGGAAGGGCACACCCGGCGCCACTTCGCGGATCGTCCCCATCAGCTCGGCATACAGCCCCTTGATCTCGGGCTCCGGCACGCCGGGCGGGTTGATCTCGGGCAGGGGCTCGAACATGCCCAGGTACGGCGTGTCCTTGTAGCGGTTGGCCACGAAGCGCCAGACCGCGTTGTACTTCTTGCGCATCGGCGGGTCGGTCCAGAAGTTGTGGCCCTTGTTGCCATACTCATTCTTCGGGTCGCAGTAGCGGATCTCATCCGGCTGCACCCCGTTCTGCCCGCAATCGGAATCGATGAACAGCACGATCCACAGCTTGGCATTCGAGGCCGAGCGGATCGCCTCGTCCAGCCGCTTCAGGTTCGTAGGCGAGATGCCTGCGGTGTCGGTGGCCGCGTCGTCGCGGCTGTCGATGTTCTTGGTGCGGTACTTACCCCACCAGCGCAGCGGGATGCGCACGACGTTGGCGCCCTGAGCGACGTTCTCCGCCGCGTCTTGCGGCAGGATCTGCTCCCAGTGGCCCCAGTTCCAGCCGCGCAGCATGATCGGCTGGCCGCTTGTGGGGTCGATGATGTCCGGGCCGCGCAGCGTCAGGCGCGGTGGCGTCTTCGGGGCCACTTGCGTAGCCTGCGGGGCCTGCGAAGCTGGCGCAGCCGGTGGGCTCGTCTCCGCAGCGTGTCCGTGCAGACTGGCGGTCAGGCCCAGCACCAGGGCGAGCAGAGGCCATTTCAACGTCAATCGGCGGGTGTTCATCTTCGGCATCCTTTGTTGCTGTTGACGGTACACAGCAATCGATATGCCTCGCCGTTGTAAGAGGTAACAAAAAGCCCCAGGCATTTCCATGCGCTGGGGCTTGTGGGTGGCTGCCAGGGGTGCCACGTGGTCGACCATGACGTCGCCCGCTCGTCCGTCATTCAACCGACGGATGCGCAGGGACGAACACCGGTTGCGGCGGCCGGCACCAGGTCCCAGAATGACCGGCACAAAGATAAGTGAGCGACCGGAGGGACCACACCGTCATGGGTCCGAGGAGGTCTCCGATGTCGACACTCACCGAGCTGCTTCGGCAGCTGAGCGAGGGGCAGGCCGGCGCACAGGACGAATTGTTTGCCGCGGCCTATCCAGAGTTGCGCAAGCTCGCCCGCTCGAGGCTTCGTGACGGTGGCCGTGGCACCTACCTCGACACCACGGCGCTGGTCCACGAGTCGTACCTGCGCGCGCTGCACAGCGGCCAGCTGCATTCGTCCGACCGGCGAGCGTTCTTCGCCTATGCCTCCCGCGTCATGCGCTCGGTGATCGTCGACACGGTGCGCGAGCGCCACGCCGAATGCCGCGGCCACCAGTGGGAGCACGTGACCCTCGGCCACACCGACGCCGGCGATGTCAGCGATGGCAGCTGGGAGATCCTGCACGTGCACGAAGCCTTGCACGACCTCGAAAAGGTCGAACCCCGGCTGGCTCACGTCGTCGAGATGCGCTACTTCGGCGGCTACACCGAAGACGAGATCGCCGAAACGCTGGCCATCACCGACCGCACCGTGCGACGCGATTGGGAACGGGCCCGCCTGCTGCTGACGGCCGCTTTGGGCGATCACTGAGGCGCCGGCACCTGCGCGGAAGAGGCCCCATGGCATTGGCGCCTGACGACCTGGCGGACCTCGCCAAGCTGCTGTGCGAGGGCCTGACGCTGCCCGGGCCGCGCCGCTTGGCCTGGTATGACGCGCTGCCCACCAACCATC
>NZ_JBFUGE010000919.1:0-1794 GCF_056403075.1 Ideonella sp. P3_A4
GTTCAGCAGAGGCTCGCTGCGCTGCTGCAATTGGCGCAGCGCCTCGGCACCATGAAACTCGAGCGCGAGCGTCGCCGGCTTGAGCTCAACCTGCTCGAACCAAGCCGCCGCCACCTGCTTGCGCACATCGGCCAACCGCCCCATGCGCCGATGCTCCAGCACGATGGCTTGGATCACCGCGTCGCGCAGGCCCGCGGAGTCAGCCAGCGCCACGACGCCCAGCGCCGGCACACAGCCGATCGCTCGCGCGCCGTCGGTGCCTGCCGACAGGAAGGCCACGTGCGTCACGCGCCGAGCCGGCTGGGCCAGTGGATCAGTGCCCGCGGGAAGGTCCACCTGCAATTCTTGGCGCTCGAACTCGCAGCCGCCGGCGGTGACCTGCACCGCCTCCAGATACGCACCCTGGTCGATCAGGTGCTTCTGCACCGCGCTCGCCATCTTGCGAGCCATGGCCGCCGCCGTGCCGCCGACCCAGGCCATCTCCGGAAAAGCCAGCGGCGTCACGACGACCTCGCCTGACGGCGTGGTCAGTTCGAAGAAAGCGAGACCGGGTTGGTTGGCGGAGCGCATCGAGAAGTCAGGCGAGCAGGCGCAAGTCGACCGCGGAGCAGGCGTACAGCTTGCAGGCGTCTTGATGTTTCACTTGCTGCGAGATCCCTTCGAAGAGATTCTCGCAGCAGAAGACCCTGGGTCAGGTGGACGTCTGCCTTGCAGCGAACTCAACCGATGCGTGTCGCAATCACTCTTCGATGGCGCAGGACGCGAGGCGCATGAAGCGGCCTATCTCAACAGTATTGGGTGCTGACGCCTGCTGCTAGCGCGATGTCACCACCGGGTCGAGGCGAAGAACCACGGACCGATCGTCGCTCGTACGGGTGGCGCTCACCAGGATCTGCCCGACGTCATTGATCGCCGCAGCGTGGTACATCGTGTACTTCGCGCGATCCGCCTCGGGGATCAGGGTCGCAAGGTCGACCGGGCCCGTCTTGTCGAAGCGCGTCGCCCGAACGCCACTGCCATGGGTGACATCGGTGCTCCGCCCTACCACGACGCCGCTGGCGTTGATGGCGAAGGCGCTGCTGCTGTCGGACTTGGTTCCACCCAGCGTGCCCAGGTCGATCATGGCGCCCTTCTCGTAGCGGACGGCATGCGGCCTTCGGACCTCGACGTAGCTCGACTCTCCAACGGCGATGCCTTTCGCGTTGACTGCGTAGGCGTTCGAATCGTAGACCGCGGGGGCGCATTGCAGCACTCGCAGGACAAAGCCATCCCAGGCGACGGCGCAATAGTTGCCAAGGGGGCCGGTTGAGCCACCAACAACCAGGCCGGTCTTGTTGATCGCATTGGCCTGCGAGATCTGGCCGCCCCCGCTGCTCAGATCGGGCAGATGGTGCAGCGTGGTGTCGAAGACCACCGCAGAATTGTTTGCCGTGCCAGCGGCCGCGCCTGAAGCGTTGACCCCGCGCACTTCGCCCACCCACAGTTTCTCGATCTCGCTCGTTCCCGAACGGCGCGCGGCCCAGCCCTGCCCCTCATCGACGACCTGGCCGCCGAGCACCTTGCCGGCGACAGCCAACCAATAGTTGCTGGGACCAGCGGGCCCGATCAACTTGCAGCGGCCCTCGACAGAGCATTGTTCACCAGCGACGGTCGATGCATACACGTTGATCACCGCACGTCCTTGGGCATCAATCGCCGCCGGGGTGACCTCGTTGGGCATGCTCGGATCGATCGGCTTGAAACGCAGCTCGGTCACGCTGTAGGCCGGCGTTGCACTCGACGCGGCAATGGCCG
>NZ_JBFUGE010000920.1:0-1777 GCF_056403075.1 Ideonella sp. P3_A4
GCGGCAAGCCGCAAGCCGCCCCTTACCTCGAACGTTAGGCCCCATGAAAACGAACACCCCACAAATCATCGCGCGGCAAGCCGCAAGCCGCCCCTTACCTCGAACGTTAGGCCCCATGAAAACGAACACCCCACAAATCATCGCGGCGAACCCTATCCTCGCCGTGCTGGTGCACGTGCCCGATGTTCGAGCGGCTCTCAAGTGGTACGAGAGCGCCCTGCCAGGTGCCGTACGAAAGCGACTCTCGGAGCCAGAATCGCTCGAATACCTCGAGCTTGGTGGCGTCATGCTCGAGATCGTGCCGGCAGATGAAAAGGTCACCAATGCCGCAGCAGGCTCCGTGGTCTACTGGAACACCCCTGATTTCGAAGCCTCTTTGTCCCACCTGCTCAGTGTGGGGGCAACGCTCTATCGCGGCCCTGGTGACATCGAGTATGGTCAAAGAATGTGCCAGGTCCGTGATCCGTGGGGCAATTGCGTTGGCCTGCGCGGGCCCGTGCTCGGGGCCAGCAGTGTGGCCTAACCCCTCCGTCAAGGGGACGTCCCGCAGGCGGGCCGCCCCTTACGTCGAACGTTAGGCCCACAGCCGGGTTAAAGGTTCAGTTCACTTGAAGCGCCTTCCGCCAATCAGCTTCTCAAGGCCTCGATCTCGATGCCTTGTGCTCAAGGGAGAGGCGCGCTCGCTTCAGCGTCGGCGCGGGCTGTCCGTCCTTCGGCGGCCAGCGCACGGTCAGTGGTCGCTTCGGCCTTACGCCTGCCAAGTAGGTCAAGAAATTGAAGCCTTGGCGCTCTGTCGTGGTTCAACAGTGCCTGCGGTCACGGCCGGAGCCTGGGGTGGGCGCTGCTACTGGGCCGGTTCTGCCGTCTAGGCAGGCGGGCCAAACTGAAACACCCGCAACCCCGGTGCTGCATATCCGGGCCCCGGTCGGCCGAGTAGCATCTCCAAGTTTTTCGGGTCCGTCTGCCTTGCACAGCAAGTCCAACACGGTTGGTGCATCTCCGGTGCCTAACCCCTCCGTCAAGGGGACGTCTTGCGCCAGGGCGCAAGCCGCCCCTTACGTCGAACGTTAAGCACCAGAGGGAATCCAGGGAGTCCGTATCTTGAGCCGTCTTCTATTCCGCGCGTTGGTTCTATATTGCTGCTTAGCATCTGCCTTGGCAGCCGTGTTCGTGGCTKTCGCCTTCCTGTTGTCCTGGCTTTCGGCAGCTCAGTGGCTATCAATCGTCGCATCCTTCGCGGGGCCAGCTCTGCTTCTCCTTCTTCTACCGTGGCTTGYTCTCGCCTACATTCTTGCAAGCTCACGTTTCTCGGTCCGCTGGCATTGGCTCACCTCGACTGTTGCGGCACTGCTGGCAAYAGAAGGTCTTCAACTGCTGCACTCCCCATCACAAGGGCTCGGCTTTGCGAGGCAAGTGCGCGCTGCCTGCAATAGTCAGCCTGGCGAATTCGTCAGTCAAGCCAACTTCCTGTCTTGCGCCCTTAGCACATGGTCAGCTTTAGTCCAAGGTTYCGTCGTCAAGGTGGCCGTCGCAGGCGCTTTCCTTTTCTTGGTGGTGTGGGTGCAGAAGCGCGTCTTCCCCCGGCGAGCATGAATCGCCTGGGCCGACTCAAGGATGAAGTGCAACACCAGCGATGTCGGTGACTTTGAGTTGAGAGAAGACTTCGTGTGGAGTGCGGAAGCCGAGGATCTTGCGAGGAGTGTTGTTGAGGACGAACTCGAGGTTGCGCAGATCTTTGTCGGTAAGGGGCGAGAGGTCAAGGCCCTTGGGGAGGAAC
>NZ_JBFUGE010000921.1:0-1777 GCF_056403075.1 Ideonella sp. P3_A4
AGCACGATGCGCTTGCCGCCGCCGGTTTCGAACACACGGTCCTGCTCGGCCTGCGACAGGCGCGCGAACAGCGGCAGGATGTCAGCATTGCGGTGCAGCGGCTGGTGCGCCAGATGCTTGCGCAGGTGGTCCGCCGCTTCGCGGATCTCGCGCTCGCCGGGCAGGAAGACGAGGATGTCGCCAGAGMCTTCGCGCCACAGTTCGTCCACCCCGTCGCTGATCGCGTCGTTCAGGTCGAACTCGCGGCTCTCTTCGAACGGACGCCAGCGCTGCTCGACCGGGAAGGTGCGGCCGCTGACCTGGATCACCGGCGCTGGGCCGCGCGCTGACGCGAAGTGGTTGGCGAAGCGATCGGCGTCGATCGTCGCCGAGGTCACGATGATCTTCAGGTCCGGCCGGCGCGCCAGCACCTCTTTCAGGTAGCCGAGCAGGAAGTCGATGTTCAACGAGCGCTCGTGCGCCTCGTCGATGATCAGCGTGTCGTATGCCTTCAGCAGCGGGTCGGTCTGCGTCTCGGCCAGCAAGATGCCGTCGGTCATCAGCTTGACCGACGCGCCGGGCTGCAGCCGGTCCTGGAAGCGGACCTTGTAGCCCACCACCTCCCCCAGCGGCGACTTCAGCTCGTCGGCAATGCGCTTGGCCACCGAGCTGGCGGCGATCCGGCGCGGCTGGGTGTGGCCGATCAGGCCGGTGCCGCCGGCGCCCAGGCCGCGGCCCAGCTCCAGCGCGATCTTCGGCAACTGGGTGGYCTTGCCCGAGCCCGTCTCACCGCAGACGATGACGACCGGGTGGTCCTGGATGGCGCGCGCGATCTCGTCGCGCCTGGTCGAGACCGGCAGCGCGTCGGGATAGGTGATGGGCGGGACCGGGTTGGCGATCACCGGCCGTGGCGGCCGATTCACGCGTGGCGGTCTCGGGCCAGGGCTTTGGCCCGATGGGCGTTCTGTTCGAGGGGACGACATGGAGGGGGCGGATTATCCGCGGCACAATCTGTTCCAGATGGACCTCGTCTTCCCCCACACCTTCGTGCCCTGGTTTCGATCAGTGGCGCCACACATCCACGCTTACCGTGGCAAGACCTTCGTCGTCGGCATCACCGGCGAACTGGTCGCCGCCGGCAAGCTGGCCTTCTTTGCGCAGGACATGGCGATCCTGCACGCCATGGGCGTGCGGCTGGTGCTGGTGCACGGCTTCCGACCGCAGGTGAACGAGCAGCTTGCAGCCAAGGGGCAAACCGCCCGCTTCTCGCACGGCATGCGCATCACCGACGGCGTCGCGCTCGACTGCGCGCAAGAAGCCGCCGGCCAGTTGCGCTTCGAGATCGAGGCCGCGTTCTCGCAAGGCCTGCCGAACACGCCGATGGCGAACTCCACCGTGCGCGTGGTCTCGGGCAATTYCCTCACCGCGCGGCCGGTCGGCATCATCGACGGCATCGATTTCCAGCACAGCGGTGTGGTGCGCAAGGTCGACTCAGCCGCCATCCGCCGGTTGATCGACATCGGCGCGATGGTGCTGCTGTCGCCGTTCGGCTTCTCGCCCACCGGTGAGGCCTTCAACCTGTCGATGGAAGACGTGGCCACCGAAACGGCGATCGCGCTGCAGGCCGACAAGCTGCTGTTCCTGACCGAGGTGCCGGGCATCCACGAGGACCCGAACAACCCCGAAACGCCGATCGACACCGAGCTGGCACTGGCCGACGCCGAGCGCCTGCTAGCCTCGCTGCCGGCGCCGATGCAGCCGACCGACGTGGGCTTCTACCTGAAGCACTGTGTGAAGG
>NZ_JBFUGE010000922.1:0-1776 GCF_056403075.1 Ideonella sp. P3_A4
GGGAGTAGCGGTCGTTGATGCGCTTGAAGTGGTCGAGGTCGATCAACGCGACGCTCAAGGGGCTGTTGGTGCTGGCAGCCGAAGCCAGCACGGCAGGCAGGCGGCGGTCGAGGTGGCGACGGTTGCCCAGGCCGGTGAGCTGGTCGCGCTGCGCGTCGGCCTCGGACTCGGCGGCGCGCAGGCGCTCGACATGCGCCTCCAGCCGCGAGCGCTCGGCCTCGACGCGGGTGACGAACAACCGCGACTGCGCCTGCAGCTGTGCGACCACGCGCTTGCGCTCCAGAATCTCGAACGCTTCGAGGTGGGCGAGAGCATTGGCGTGATCGCCCAGCGCACGCCAGGTGCGGTACAGCGCGTCGTGCACGCGCGTCAGCGTGTTGGATTGCTCGCTGCCGTCGAGTTCGTGCCACAGCGCGTTCAGCTCGCGGCACGCGCCGGCCGCGTCGCCGCGGGCCAGCAGCAGCTCGCCGCGTGAAAAGCGGATGCGCCAGCTGTGGGCGGTGTTGCCTTGCTCCATCACCCGGCGCAGCGCCTGGTCGAGCAACTGCTCGGCCTCGTCGCGCTCGCCCAGATGCACCAGCGCTTCGGCGAGGTTGCCTTCGACGATGGCATACAGGACGGGGTTGTGCGGCATCTGCGCGACCAGCGGCAGCGCTTCGCGCGCATGGGCCTCGGCCTTTTGCAGCACGCCGCGCACCTCGTCCGGCGATCCGCCGTCGCGCAGCAGATAGAAGGCGCCGATGTAGGACGCGCACAGGTTGTTCAGGACCATGCTCTGCGCGTAGGGGTTGTTCTCCCCCTGGAGCAACAGGCGTGCTTCTTCGACCAGCCGGTGCGCCTGCCACGGGTCGCCCATGCGCTCGATGCAGATGCCCAGTGCCATCAGCGACAGCGCGAGCGGCCCGCGCTCGCCGGCGGTTTCGGCCACGCGGCACGATTCGTTCGCGCTCGACAGCGCCAGGTCGAAGCGGCCCAGTTCGCTGGCGGCGATGGTCACCCAGCGCAGCACTTCGACGTGGCGGGCAATCTCGCCAGTGCGGGTCAGCAACGCTGCAGCGGTCTCGCCGATGTCGAGCACCGCCGGCCAACGGCCGAGCCGGAACCGCGCCATCGTCAGCAGGTAGCCGGCCTCCGCGCGGCCCCGGTCGTCGGCATGCGCGACGGCGCGCCAGGCGGCATCAGCCAGCAGCGAGGCCTGGTGCATGTTGCCGGCATCGACGGCGGCGCGCGCGGCCTGCAACGGCCCGATTTCAGAGGTCATAGCCCCCAGTTACGGCAAGTGCCGTGCCGAGTTGATCGGCAGGGGCGGGTTTTCTGGTGACTATTGCACCCAAGCCGGGAAATGCCCGAGCGCGGCCTGCGCCTTGGCATCGTGCGCTGGGATGACGACCAGCTTGGGATCGCGCGCCATGGCGGCACGGATCAGCTCGATCGCGGCCTGGGTCTGCTCGACATCGTGGTCGACGAGCCAGCGCGCGGCCCAGTATTTCGGCGAACCGTCCTTCAWGGCGCCGGCGTTCCAGACCACGTCGCCGACGAAGAAGTAGCGCTGGCCCGAGTCGACAGTCAGGAACAGGCCGACCGAGCCCGGCGTGTGGCCGGGCATCGGCACCAGCACGGCGCGGCCATCGCCATACATGTCGTGGCTCGCCGTGAAGCCCTCGAACGCCGGGCCGTTGAACTCGATGTCCTTCCAGGCCGTCACCCCGGCCACCTGTGAAGGCCAGACACCGCCGACCGACTGGCTCGGCTTCTTGACCTGCTCGTGCTCGGCGG
>NZ_JBFUGE010000923.1:0-1775 GCF_056403075.1 Ideonella sp. P3_A4
GGCCCTTGACGCCGCTGGCCTGCAGCGCGTCGATCAGGGCCTCGGGGATGCCGCAGAGGCCGAAACCGCCGACCGCCATCAACTGGCCGTCCTTGACGATGCCGTCCAGCGCTGCGGCAGCGCTCGGGTAAACCTTGTTCATTCGGAATTGCCTCCGGGCTTGTTCGGATGGGCACGAAGGGTACTACGTAACACATTAAGTAGTCGTTACGTAGATTTGACTAAGGTTTGTCCGACACATGACTGAATCCCTTCGCCCGGCTGGCCCGGTTGACGCCGCCCAGCTGCAAGACCTGCTCGCCACGATGTTCGCCCCCTGGGTACAAGAGCTGGACCTCGTCGTCCGCGCCGTCGAGCCCGACGGCGTAATGCTGGCGCTGCCGGTGGGCAGCCGCCACGTGCACGGCGGCGGCGTGATGTGCGGCCAGACGCTGATGGCGGCCGCCGACACGGCCATGGTGCTGGCGATCAGCGCGCAGCTCGGCGGCTTCCGCCCGATGACCACGGTGCAGCTGCAGACGAGCTTCCTGCGGCCGGTGGGCAAAGATGTCGGCGAGGTGACTGTCGTCGCGCGGGTGCTGAAGCCCGGCCGCCAGCTCGTCTTCGGCGAGATCGAGTGCCTGCTGCCCGACGGCAAGCTGGCCGCGCACGCCACCACCACCTACGCGCTGCTGTGAGCGCCGTGTCCGTGGCACCGGCGATCGACCTCGACTACCGCACCGCCTTCCACCAGGCCCCGATCGGCATGATCCTGTCGCGCCACCGGCTGGTGGTCGACTGCAACCGCCGCGTGCTGGAGATGTTCCGCGCCCAGCCGGATCAGTTGATCGGCCAGTCCTTCGAGGCGCTGTACCCCAGCACCGACGAGTACGAACGGACCGGCGCGCGCATCGTCGCCAGCCTGGGCATCGATGGCTTCTACGCCGACGACCGGGTCATGAAACGCCTCGATGGCGAGCACTTCTGGTGTCACGTGTCGGGCCGAGCGCTGGACGCGAACGACCCGCACGCCGCCGGCATCTGGACTTTCGAAGACCTGTCGGCGCGGCGCGTGCTGAAGGTCGACTTCACGCCGCGCGAACGCGAGATCGCCGCACTGCTGATCGACGGCGCGACCAGCAAGCAGATTGGCAAGCGGTTGACGATCAGCCCGCGCACGGTCGACGTCTACCGCGCACGGCTGATGCGCAAGGTGGGCGCCAGCACCACGCCGGAGCTGGTGCACCGGCTGTTGGGTGGTTGATCAGCGGCTGATCATTTTTCTTCGACAAGGGCGCTGACCTGTCCGGTTGCGCCCCCGCCAGGACGTTCCTGCTAACGAGAGGTCCGTGAGCGAGCGCCGGGTCCGGCGCCGCCGCCCTCTCGCATCACTTCCACTCGCACAGGAGCAGGAACATGAACGCCTTGCGCACATGCCTGGCCGCCGCCTTCGCCGCGGCAACCGCCCTCCCCACTTCGATCGGCGCTGCCGTGCCCCCGGTCGACTCCGTCGGCAAGGCCGCCATCATCAAGTGCGGCACCACCAACGGCGTCGTCATCCGTGCCGCGCACGCCGACAAGATCGTCTTCGTGATCCTCGGCTTTCTGCAGGCACAGACGCCCAACGACCAGCCGGCACTCGACCTGCTGCCGCGCAACGACCCGTTGGACATCAAGGTGCTCGACGACCCGAAGACCGTGGCCGATCTGCTGGGCAAGGTGCTGACCTTCCTCGGTGCCGCGGACAACACGGCCAACCGCCAGAACGTTCGCATCCTTGAGGTGAAGTACGCGAT
>NZ_JBFUGE010000924.1:0-1775 GCF_056403075.1 Ideonella sp. P3_A4
GCCCCACTCATGGAGGGTGCGTTCAAGCAGCGGGGCTGGGTCACGCAGCGTCAGCGCTTCATGCTCCATCCCGCCAATCTATCAGCCTGCCCGCACCCTCGTCTCAGGTTTCCAACTTGGTTTGACCATGTAACCAAGTTACCTGATAATCTGCCCATGAGTTACATCCACCGGAGTCGCTTCCGCTGTCTGCCATGAACACCTTGAATTCCGTTCTGGCCCAGGTCACCAGTCGCATCCGCGAGCGCAGCGCCAGCACGCGTGGCGCCTACCTGAAACGGGTCGACGTACTGCGCCAACGGCCGCGCGGATCAGACCGCATGGGCTGTGCCAACGTGGCACACGCCTTCGCCGCAATGCCTGGCGAAGACAAGCTGCGCATCGTGGCCGAAAAGGCGCCGCACATCGGCATCGTCACCGCCTACAACGACATGCTGTCGGCGCACCAACCGTACGAAGGCTACCCGGCGCAGATCCGCGCGACGGCACATCGCCTCGGTGCCACTGCGCAAGTCGCCGGCGGCGTGCCCGCGATGTGCGACGGCGTGACGCAGGGCTACGCCGGCATGGAGCTGAGCCTGTTCTCGCGCGACACCATCGCGATGGGCACCGCGATCGCGCTGTCGCACGACGTGTTCGACGCGGCGCTGCTGCTGGGCATCTGCGACAAGATCGTGCCGGGCCTGTTGATCGGCGCACTGCACTTCGGCCACCTGCCTTGCGTGTTCGTGCCGGCCGGGCCGATGGGCTCGGGTCTGTCGAACAACGACAAGGCCAAGGTGCGTGAGCAGGCCGCGCAAGGCCTGGTTGGCCGCGGCGAGTTGCTGCAGGCCGAACAGGCGGCCTATCACTCGGCTGGCACCTGCACGTTCTACGGCACCGCCAACTCCAACCAGATGCTGCTGGAGGCGATGGGCCTGCACGTGCCTGGCGCCGCCTTCATCCACCCGCATGCGCCATTACGCCAAGCGCTGACGGACGAGGCCGTCGCGACGGTGCTGAGCCTGCGCGCTGGCCGGCGTGATTTGCCGATCGGCCATCTGGTTGACGAGCGCAGCATCGTCAACGCGATGGTGGCACTGCTGGCGACCGGCGGCTCCACCAACCACCTGATCCACTGGGTGGCGGTGGCACGCGCCGCCGGCATCCTGATCGACTGGAACGACTTCTCCGAGTTGTCTTCGGTGGTGCCGCTGCTGGCGCGCGTCTACCCGAACGGCAGCGCTGACGTAAACCAGTTCCAGGCGGCGGGCGGCCCGTCCTTCGTGCTGCGTGAGCTGATGTCGGCGGGGCTGATGCACGCTGACGCCGGCGCAGTCGCCGAAGGCGGGATGGCGAGTTATGCCGAAGTGCCCCAGCTCGAAGGTGAGCGCGTGCGCTGGTCCAAGTTGCCCGCCGAAAGCGGCGACGCTGCGGTCGTGCGCACGGCCGCTGATCCCTTCTCGCCGACCGGCGGGTTGGCGCTGCTGCAAGGCAATCTGGGTCGGGCGGTCATCAAGGTCTCCGCGGTGCCAGCGGATCGCCACATCATCGAGGCACCGGCGCGGGTGTTCGACAGCCAGGAAGACCTGCACGCCGCCTTCAAGGCCGGTGAGCTGGAGCGCGACGTGGTGGTTGTCGTGCGCTTCCAGGGCCCGCACGCGAACGGCATGCCTGAGCTGCACAAGCTGACGCCGCCGCTGGCCGTGCTGCAAGGCAAGGGCCACCGCGTGGCGCTCGTGACCGATGGCCGCATGAGTGGTGCTTCGGGCAAGGTGCCGGCCGCGATCCACGTC
>NZ_JBFUGE010000925.1:0-1775 GCF_056403075.1 Ideonella sp. P3_A4
GGCGTAGCTGGCGATGCGCGCCAGCGGCGTCAGGCCCAGTTGTGCAGCCTTGGCGGCCGTCATCACCACCACGCCGGCGGCGCCGTCGTTGATGCCCGAGGCATTGCCGGCCGTCACGCTGCCGGCCTTGTCGAAGGCGGGGCGCAGGCCGGCCAAGGCTTCGGCGCTGGTCTTCTTGTTGATGAACTCGTCGGCGTCGAAGACGAGCGGGTCACCCTTCTTCTGCGGGATCGTCACGCCGACGATTTCGTCCTTGAAACGGCCGGCTTCCTGGGCGGCGGCGGCCTTCTGCTGCGAAGCCAGCGCCAGCGCGTCTTGCTGCTCGCGGCTGATGCTGTACTTCTTGGCCACGTTCTCGGCCGTGATGCCCATGTGGTACTGGTTGTAGACGTCCCACAGGCCGTCGTTGATCATCGTGTCGACCAGCTTCCAGTCGCCCATGCGCTGGCCGTCGCGGCTGTTCGGCAGCACGTGCGGCGCGAGGCTCATGTTCTCTTGGCCACCGGCGATGATGATCTCGCTGTCGCCATCGCGGATGGCTTGCGCCGCCAGCATCACCGCCTTCAGGCCGGAGCCGCAGACCTTGTTGATCGTCATCGCCGGCACGCCATGCGGCAGCCCGGCCTTGATGACCGACTGGCGGGCCGGGTTCTGGCCCGAGCCGGCCGCCAGCACCTGGCCGAGGATGACCTCGTTGATCTGCTCACCGGCCAGGCTGCTGCGTTCCAGCAGCGCCTTGATCACGGTCGCGCCCAGCTCCGGCGCAGCGGTCTTGGCGAGCGAGCCGCCGAATTTGCCGACGGCGGTGCGGGCGGCGGCGACGATGACGATGTCGGTGGTCATGGGGCGGATCTCCTGTCAGAAAGCAAAAACGATGGTCGCGATGGATTCAACCGGCGAAGGCCGTTGGAGCGTCAGGCTTTGACCTTGACGTAGCTGCCGGGCGCGGGCTCGATGGCCTTGTGCTTGCGGTTGCCGGGCGTCTTGGGCGCGGCCACCATCGGGCCGGCGTGGCCCTTGAGCCATTGGGCCCAGTCGCCCCACCAGCTGCCCGGCACCTCCTTCGCGCCGGCCAGCCAGTCTTCGGCCTTGGTACCGAGCTTGTCGTTCGCCCAGTGGCTGCGCTTCTTGGCCGACGGCGGGTTGATCACACCGGCGATGTGGCCAGACGCACCCAGCACGAAACGCTTCTTGCCTTTGAAGACTTGCGTCGATGCGTAAGCACCCTTCCACGGCACGATGTGGTCTTCGCGCGAGGCGTAGAGGAACACCGGCGATTCGATCTTGCCCAGGTCGAGCTTCTCGCCGCAGACGGTCAACTTGCCCGGCAGCTTCAGCTCGTCTTGCAGATAGGTGTGGCGCAGGTACCAGGTGAAGAACGGGCCCGGCAGGTTGGTCGAATCGCCGTTCCAGTACAGCAGGTCGAACGGCGGCGGAGTCTCACCCTTCAGGTAGTTGCCGACGACATAGTTCCAGACCAGGTCGTTCGGCCGCAGGAAGCTGAAGGTCGTGGCCAGTTCCTGGCCCTTGAGCAACCCCGGGCCGTTCGGCGCATCGGGGCCCAGCGTCATCTCGCGCATCTGCACCGCGGTTTCGTCGATGAAGACATCGAGGATGCCGGTGTCGGAGAAATCGACAAACGTGGTCAGCAACGTGACCGAGGCCGCCGGCTGTTCACCGCGCGCGGCCAGCACCGCCAGCGCGGTCGACAGGATCGTGCCGCCGACGCAGAACCCCAGCGTGTCGATCGTCTCTTCGCCGGAGATCTCTTGCAC
>NZ_JBFUGE010000926.1:0-1771 GCF_056403075.1 Ideonella sp. P3_A4
TCTCGATGATGCCCAAGCCCTTTGCCAACCAGCCGGGCAGCGGGCTGCACTTCCATCTTTCGCTGTGGGACAGCTCCCACCGCTGCATCTTCGCGCCGGCCACCAAGGGCGGCGCCGACTTGCTCTCGCCGCTGGGGCGCCAGTTCCTGGCCGGCGTGCYGGCCCATTCACCGGCGCTGTGCGCGCTGGCAGCACCGACGGTGAACAGCTACAAGCGCCTGGTCGTTGGCGAATCCTTGTCGGGCACGTCCTGGGCGCCGGCCTACATCGCCCACGGCCCGAACAACCGCACCGCAACTCTGCGCACCCTGCCTGGCCGCTTCGAGTGGCGGCTGCCGGACGCGAGCGCGAACCCCTACCTCGCCACCGCGGCCCTGATCGCGGCGGGCCTGGACGGCATCGACCGCGGCCTGGACCCGGGCCCAGACTGCACCGAAGACCTGTTCAAGCTCTCGCTGGCCGAGATCCGCCAGCGTGGCTACGGCCTGCTACCCCAATCGCTGGAGCAAGCGGTCGATGCGCTTGAGGCAGACGATGTCGTGCGCGGTGCCCTGGGCGAGACCCTGTCGCACGAGTTCATCCGTCTGAAGCGCATGGAATGGGTGGAGTACGCACGCCACGTTAGCGGCTGGGAACTGCAACGTTATGCGGCCACGTTTTAGTCTGTGAAGCCAGGCGCTGGCCGACGGCAATGGTTGACCCGGGCCCTGGCCTGGGGCTGTGCCACGTCGTCTTGGGCACGCGCCAACGCAGCCCCTGCCGAAAGCCCGATCCGGCTCGGCCAATCGGTGCCGCTCAGCGGCCCGACGCAGCACCTGGGCATCGAGTATCGGCGTGGGCTGCTGCTGGCTTTCAATGCCGCCAATGCGCAAGGCGGCGTGGGTGGCCGCGCCATCGAACTGATCAGTTACGACGACCGTTATGAGCCGGAAGCCGCCTTCAGCAACACCCGCGACCTGTTGGAAGCCGATGGCGTGTTCGCCCTCGTGGGCTATGTGGGAGCCGAGTCGGTGAACCGTTGCCTGCCCTTGGCATTGAAAGCCGGGCTGCCGTTCGTCGCGCCGTTGACGGGTGCCGAATCGCTGCGCCAGCGGCCGCCGCGTGCACTGTTCCACCTTCGCCCTGGCCTCGGCGCCGAAACGAAGCTGATCGCACAGGCGCTGCAGACCATGAGCGTCGCGCGCACGGCGGTGCTGGTGCAAGACGACGCCGACGGAGTCGCCGGTCACGAGGCCTTGCTGGACGCCCTGCGCACGGCCGGCTTGCCCGCCCCGGTGGCCAGCGCACGGGTAAGCCGCAATGCCACCGGCCAGGTCGAGATGACCAGCGCGCACGACATCCAGGCGGCCGCCCTGGCCTTGGGGGCGAGCCAGCCGCAGGCCTTGGTCTGCCTGGCCGCGCACGCGTCGACCGCCGCGGTGTTGAAGACGATGCGCGACAGCGGCTTTGCCGGCCCGTGCTACGCCACCAGCCTGTCCAGCGCCGCGGCCATCGGTCCGCTTCTGGGCGCGCGTGCGGCCGGCCTGTGTGTGACCCAGGTCGTGCCCTCGCCTTTCGATCCATCGCGCCCTCTGGTGGCGGCCTACCAGCAGCAACTGCGCAGCTCGGGCTCGCCGGCGCCCGAATATGTCTCGCTGGAGGGCTGGATCGCCGGCTCGCTGCTGGTGCAGGCGCTGCGCCGCATGCCGCGAAACAGCGGCCGAGCGGGTCTGCTCGACGCGCTCGAAGGCTTGGGCGGCCTGGACCTGGGCGGCTTCGTGCTGCGCTGGGA
>NZ_JBFUGE010000927.1:0-1767 GCF_056403075.1 Ideonella sp. P3_A4
ACGGTGTCCTGCGCGCCAGGCACGTCGGTCAGGTCAATGTAGATCTCGTCGATGCCACGGTCTTCGACCACCGGCGCCAGCTCGGCCACCGCGGCCTTGAACTTGCGCGAATAGAGGCGGTACTGCTCGAAGTCGACCGGCAACAGCACCGCGTTGGGTGCCAGCGCAGCGGCCTTCATCGTGCCCATGGCCGAGAACACGCCCATCGCCCGCGCCTCGTAGGTCGACGTGGTGATGACGCCGCGGCCGGTGTAGTCCCTCAGCAGCGAATAGCGGCGGGTACCGTCGGGCAGGGTTTCGGGCTGGTGGCGCCGGCCGCCGCCGACGACCACCGGCTTGCCGCGCAAGTCGGGGTAACGCAGCAGCTCGACCGACGCGTAGAACGCGTCCATGTCGAGGTGGGCGATGAGGCGGCGGCGGGGCGGCATACAGGCGAAACCTGTATGGATTATCAGTGCTTGTGCCGCGAACCGCCAGCCGGTTGGGTGCAGCGCATTCAGCCCGATTGACCTGACGCCAGCGCAGCGGCGGCTTCGTCGTCCAGGGCCTGGCCTTGCGCTGCCAGGGAGGCGGTGGTGTCGATGCCGAGCCGGGCCTGCACGGCGGCCTCGACCTGCTGCAAGCGGGCCTGTTCGTCGCGGTCCGGCGTGGCGCCGCCCGCGGCCCACAACCGGCGCACATGGCCGATCAGGCGGCCGGCCGCTTCATGGCGCTGTTGTTCGACCATCAGCACCAGGATTCCCTGCCAGGCCACGGTGGTGCCGAAACGCCGGCCGGCGGCCAGCGACCGGGGCACCAGGGCATGCGCTTCGGCCACGCGCCCGAGCGCGGTCTGGGCTTCGACCAGCACGTTCAGCGCCCAGGGCAGGTTGCCGTTGCTGTCGCCGCCCTCGGCGTCGATGCGGTGCAGCAGCGCGCCGCAACGCTGCGCGGCTTCGGCATGGCGGCCCAGCTCGATCAAGGCCGCGCAGACGTTGGTCTCGGCCGCCTGGGCCATGTCGTTCCAGCCCAGCTCGCGTGAGGCCGTCAGCTCCTGTTCGCGGCAGGCCAGCAGCGCGGCGATGTCGCCGCGCACGCGCGCCGCTTCGGCCAGCGCCCCGTGCACCCGCAGCCGGGCCCGGGGTGACGTGGTATCGCCCGCAGCGGACTGCTGCAGCGCTGCGCAGGCTTCGTCGAGATCCGGCCCCGGCTCGGTGATGGCGCGCACCCAGTGCCCGAGCGCCGCCTGCAGGTCGGTCGGTTGGTCGAGTTGGCGCCAGAGCGAAACGGCCTGTTTCGCGGCGGGCCGAGCGGCCGGGTCACGCCGCACGTTCAACACATACGCCAGCATCGACCACCAGAAGGCCTGGGTCTGCAGCGGCAGGGCCTGCCCGGGCGCCTGCTGCATCTGCGCCCGCAGCGAGAGCATCCAGTCGGTCACCTCCTGGCGCCAGATGGTGAAGCCGATCTCGTGGGCCACGCGGGCGCTCAGTTGCGCCGCCAGCGCCAGCTCGTGCTCGCGGGCCCACAAGAAGGCTTCGCGCGCGTTGTCCATCTCGGCCAGGCATTGCGCATCCGAGTCACCGCGCGTGAACAGCGCCAGCAGGGCTCCGGCGTGGCGCCGGCGCAGCGATCGGCTCTCGTCCGGCGCCTCGGCAGCCGGCGATGCGAGCTTCTCGAGCGCATAGGCGCGCATCGTCTCCAGCAGCCGGTAGCGCGGCGGATCTTCGCCGTTGACGCTGACCAGTGAGCGTTCGACCAGCGCGGCCAGGCCGTCGACCACGTCCC
>NZ_JBFUGE010000928.1:0-1766 GCF_056403075.1 Ideonella sp. P3_A4
GTGTTACCTCCAGCGCCAGCTTGCCGGCTTCGATCTTCGACAGGTCGAGGATCGCGTTGATCAACTCCAGCAAGTGCGCACCGGCCACATCCAGCTCGGTCAACCAGGCCGTCTGTTGTGCCGTCACCCGGGTTCGCCTGATCAGGTAGGTCAACCCCATGATCGCGGCCAGAGGCGTTCGGATCTCGTGCGACATGTTGGCAAGAAAGGAACTCTTGGCAATATTCGCGGCCTCGGCAGCGAGCTTGGCCACTGCCAGCCTGCGCACCTGGTCTTCCGCCAGCCGCTGTTCGGTGATGTCGCGGATGTTGCATTGGATGACGCGCACGCCGGCACAGTCGTAGGCATTGCTGACGAACTCCACGCTGATGAGCGCGCCGGCTTTTGTCTTCAGCGGGAGATCGTTGTAGCGGACGTAACCCTCCACCTGCAGCCGCTCGAACATTTCGGTGCTCTTCTCGATATCGACGAAAGCCCCGACGTCCCACAGCTTCTTGCCCAACAACTCGTCGTGCGAGTAGCCCAGCATCGCGATCAGGTAAGGATTGGCATCCTCGATTTGCCCCGACTTTGCATTGATCAGCAAGATGCCGTCCTGCGCCGCCTCAAACAACCGCCGGTAGCGAATCTCGGAGTCGCGCAATGCGGTGCTGGTCGCGTCGGGAGCTGCGAGGGGCGATCCAGCAGCGCAAGGCTGTTCGCCCGACATTGGCAACAAGTCAGTGGTCATCACGGTTGCTCTGCCGGACTTCGGTGCTGAGGATGGCCTCTCCTCACGAGGTGAGAGGGACAAGCGCGGCCACTGTCGGCAGCCTCCTGGGCTGATTTCGATTTGGGAAGGGGCGGCGACCTATGACATGCATGCCCCTTGCCGGGCAACTCCGCGAAACGCCATGACCCGATGCGCCACGGCTGCAGCGTTACCTGTTTCTACGCTGACTTCCAGGCGCGATCTGTTCGGTGCCGCACTGAACTGGCCTTCACGCGAGCGAGTGGCAAGGAAGGCAGATGGTGAATACGCAACCAATGTCCGGCACGTCTCGCACCGTCAAGGTGCCGGCGTCGGCCTCAACACTTTGGCGCGCAATGGACAGGCCCAGCCCAAGGCCCGACCGGTCGCGCCCGTACTGGTGAAAAGGCGTGAACATCTTGGCGGTGCTCCCGGGAGGCAGCCCGCCGCAGTGATCTTCGACTTCGATCAAGACGTGTTCACCTGACCCATAGGCCTTCAACGCGACTTCGGTGTGAGGCTGGGTGAACTTGAAGGCGTTTTGCAGAAGGTTTGCCAAGGCGGCCAGCAGAAGCTCGCGATTTCCATTGACGGCCAGGAGCGGATCCACAGGACGCACATTGAAGGCGCATCCCGCGGTAGTTGCAAAAAGCTGGGCCGCGCTTGCTGCGTCCTGAACGAACGCGGCGACGGAAAATGTCTGCCGCTCATCCGACAGGCCGCTGCGTACCTCGGCAATCGAGCGACTGATCAAAGTGCCCATCACGGCCAGACTGCGCTTCAAGACCGCTCCGGTTGCGCCCCGCATGGTCATGTTGCCGAGTTCGAGCGCGTGAACTGAAAGAGATGCCGTACCCAAGGCGTTGCGCAGTTCGTGAGCCAGAAATCCGAGGCGTTCGTTCGCGTCCGCATTGTGCTGAAGCGCCATTTGCGTATCGCGCTGGAAACTGAACGCGGTGACTGCGTCTGCAATGGCATTGTCCAAGCACCGGTTCAACGTGCGGAACTCCCCGACAGCGAACGGGGCGTCGCGCTC
>NZ_JBFUGE010000929.1:0-1752 GCF_056403075.1 Ideonella sp. P3_A4
ATGACCTGCTGCAGTTGCGCTACGTGCTGGGTCATGCGGCGCTGGCAGCGTTGAAGCCGATGTGGAAAGGCGCCGAGCAGCCGCGCATCGCCTTCGCGGGCTTTTCCGGTGGCGCCAAAYATGCGGGGTGGCTGGCTGCGCTGTTTCGCAGCCGCGGTGCGCAGGTCGCCGGGGTCTACATGGCTGGCGTGAACACCAACGCGGTGGGCGAGGCTGCCAAGCAGTTCGGCGTGCTCGACGACGCGATGCGCGCGGTGCCGGTGTTCTTGCAGGGCGGCCTGAAAGACCGTGTGGCCACGCCGGCGCAGCACCGCGGCATCGAAGACGATCTGCGCGCGGCCGGCTTCAAGCGCGTCCGGCTCGAGTTTGTGCCCGGCCCCCACGCGGTGGACGCAACGCCACTGCAAGAGGCGCTCACGTGGTTTGCCAGCCCGGCGCCTGAGGCGGGCGCCGCATCGGCACCGGCCCACTGACGCGACCCGAGCATCGCCTTCGTCGTACAGTTCGGCGGCCTTCACGACCTGTCTCACCGACCGTGCCCAAGCAACTTCTTTCGCGCTCCGCGGCCCATGGCTTCACGCTGGTGGAGGTGATGGTCGCCGTGTCCATCATCGCAATCCTGGCGATGATCGCCGTGCCCAGCATCCAGGAGCGCATCGTGCGCGAGCAGGTCGTCGAGGCCGCCAAGCTCGCCGACGTGGCCAAGGGGCCGATTGCGGCCTATTGGGGCGCCAACAACGAGATGCCTGCCGACAACGCCGAAGCCGAGGTGCCGGCTGCGGACAAGATCGTCGGCAACTTCGTCAGCGCCGTCACGGTGGAAGCCGGTGCCGTCCACATCACCTTCGGCAACAGCGCCAACGGCGCGATCAAAGGCCACACCCTGACGCTGCGGCCGGCGGTGGTGGCCGACACGCCGAAGGTGCCGCCGGCCTGGGTCTGCGCAGCCGGCAAGGTGCCGGACAAGATGGAGGTTCAGGGCAAGGACCGCACCGACATCGAGAACCGTTACCTGCCGGTGAACTGTCGCCGTCTGGCCGGCTGAGCGCCCGCTACATTCATTCGGGGAGATTGACGATGAGCTCACGCACACTGGCGATCGACGACCACCTCTACCGCTACCTCGTCGACCACTCGGCCCGCGAGCACCCAGCCCAGGCTGGGCTGCGCGAGGCCACGCAGTCGCACCCTTACGCGGGCATGCAGATCGGGCCCGATCAGGCCCAGTTCATGGCTTTGCTGGTCAAGCTGATGGGCGCGCGGCGGACGATCGAGATCGGCACTTTCACTGGCTACAGCGCGCTGGCGGTGGCGCTGGCGCTGCCGGAAGACGGCCGCGTGCTGGCCTGCGATGTCAGCGACGAGTTCACCCGCGTCGGGCGCCCGTTCTGGAGCCAGGCGGGCGTCGAGCACAAGATCGAGCTGGTGCTGGCGCCTGCGCTGCAGACGCTGGACGCGCGGCTGGCTGCGGGCGAGGCGGGCGCCTACGACTTCGCGTTCATCGATGCGGACAAGGTCAACTACGACGGCTACTACGAGCGCTGCCTGCAACTGGTGCGCATCGGGGGCCTGATCGCCTTTGACAACACGCTGTGGGGTGGTGCGGTGGCCAAGCCGGCCAACTCGCCCGACACCGCCGCGCTGCAGGCACTGAACAGCAAGCTGCACCACGATGAACGCATCGACCTGGCGCTGCTGACGGTGGGCGACGGGCTGACGCTGGCGCGCCGGCGGGTCTGACCGGCGCTGCGC
>NZ_JBFUGE010000930.1:0-1750 GCF_056403075.1 Ideonella sp. P3_A4
CGGCTGCACCACTTGGTCGCCAGCAGCAGGTGTCCACTCGTTCCACCGGTGCGCACCGGATCGGGCAAGTAGCTGCCCGTCGTGAGCTGCGCTGCGGCCAACGGCGCCATCACAAAGGCGACCGCCGCTGACAGCACCGTGGCCACCCAGGCCATCGCCAGGGTGTCCAGCACCTGACCCGCCGCAGTGCGAATGAAGTCCCACTGCACTGGCGCGCTGGCGATCACCAGCATCGCGCCCGACGGGTTCAGCAGGTCAGCCCAAGGGATGTCCAGGAAGGCGATCGCGGCGGCAGTACTCACGCCAGCAGCCACAAAGGCGTACCAGCTGGGAGAGCGGCGCAGCCAGGCGCTGATCATCTCCAGCGCAATCACAAAGATCAGCACCGCAAAGAGGGCCGTCGCGAGCTTTTCGTACTGAAAATAGCGGATCGCCAGCGCGATCTCGCTGCCCAAGCCCCCGGCACCGACGACTCCCAAAATGGTGCCACTGCGAATGTTGCATTCCAGGCGGAACAGCGCGTAGGCAATCCACTGGCGAGAGACCTGCGGGATCACCGAGAACAGCAGGATCGCCATCCGGCGAGCGCCCATCGCTCGCATGCTGAGCACCGTGCGAGGATCAACCGACTCGGCGAGTTCCGAGTAAAGCTTGCCGATCGAGCCACCAACTGTCAGCCCGATCGCCAGGATGGCGGGGATAACGCCGAGGCCGAACAGGCGAACAAACAAGTAGGCCCAGACGATCTCCGGAATGGAGCGGAAGAACGCCATCAACCAGCGTCCCAGCGTTCGAAGCGCTTCGAAGGCATAGCGCATCGGAGCCGGTGCCGTCTTGGGAGGCTGAGGCAGGTCGGGAACACGGATCGTCACCAGCGCCAATGCGCCGCCGATCAGGACCGCCAGCACGGTGCCCATGATCCCGATGAACAGGCTTTCCAGTGACAGCGCCGCCACGCGCTGCAGGAAATCACCAGAGAGGTCCGGGTGGGCAAAGCCTGAGACGATGTTGAGCGCGTTGTTCAACCCGTCCCGGTCGGCCAGCTTGCTTGGATCCGCGCCCACATACTCCGTGGCGACGACCACGGACAKCACGATGGCTGCGCCGAGTCCGTACCGGCGCCACTCGGTGCGGCGCTCGTTGCGCCGCTCAATGGCGCTCATCGCTGCCCTCGTACAGCTTGTGAAGCATCGGATCGCTGATCTCGGACGGTGTGCAGTCGAAGACCAGGCGACCGTCGCGCAAACCGATCACCCGCGTGCAGTCCTTGCGGACGATGTCAAACCAATGGGTGCAGAACACAAGCGACACATTGCGTCGCTGGGCCATCTCGACGATCTGCTGAGTCACCGATCGCGCGGTGTTTGGGTCGAGCGAGGCGGTGGGCTCGTCGGCGAGCAAGATCTTTGGATCCGCGATCAGCGCGCGGGCGATGGCCACCCGCTGCATCTGCCCGCCGCTCAGGTCACCAGCGCGAGTCCACTGGTATGCACCGATTCCCAGCTGATCGAGCATCGCCCGGACGCGGTCCTTCTCCACGGCGACCAACGAGGCACGCAATGCCTGGTACCAGTGCCAGTGGGGCAGCAGTCCTGCCACAACGTTCTGGTGCACAGTGGCCTGGTGAACGAGCAGGCTATGCTGCTCGACGATCCGGCAGTTGGCACGGTAGTGCTGCAGGCCCTTCCAGGGCAGGTTGTTCAGCCCCTGGCCGTTGACCTCGACGGCACCCTCGGTAGCACGCAGGGCG
>NZ_JBFUGE010000931.1:0-1748 GCF_056403075.1 Ideonella sp. P3_A4
TGGACGCAACAACTGGCTGTTCGCGGGGAGCCTGCGTGCGGGCAAGCGGGCCGCCGCGATCATGAGCCTGGTGCACTCGGCGCGGCTCAATGGGCACGAGCCCTACGCGTACCTGCGCGACGTGCTTGAGCGGCTGCCCACGCAGCCCGCCAGCCGCATCGTGGAGCTGCTGCCGCATCGCTGGCAGCCGTTGGGCGCCACAGCCTGAACTGCCTGCTCGTCTCCAAGACGGGATTGCCGGACGCTTACGTTGAATGGGGCTTCATCGAGAAGCATCCGTTCAAGGGGGAGGTTCGCCTGGAAGGCGAAGCTCCGCGGGAACGCTATGTGGAGGACTGGGAAGTCTTAGAAGTACTGTCGCTCGAGTCCAACCGGAAGTCTGGCTCGGTGTCGATGATCCAGGCCTACATCCGCCTCAAGTTGCTTACCGGAATGGCACAAGGAGACTTGTTGCGACTACGGGTCGACGAGCACGTCAAGGAAGACGGTATCCACAACCAGCGCCACAAGACCAAAGGTTCGACCGGCAAGAAGACGATCTACGTCTGGACAGCTGAGTTGCGCAAGGCCGTGGATCAGGCCCTCAAGGCCAGGCCAAAGACCTCGGAGTTCCTGTTCTGTACCCGGGAGGGGACGGGCTACATCGACGAGGGCCTAGGACGAGCGTCAGGCTGGAAGTCAATGTGGCAGCGCTTCATGACCCGAGTCATCACGGAAACCAAGGTCGAAGACGCTTTCACGGAACATGACCTCCGAGCCAAGGTGGCCAGCGATGCCAGCAGTCTGGAACATGCCCGGTCGTTGCTTGCTCACGCCGACAGTCGAACCACCGACCGCATCTATCGGCGAAAGGCGGAGATCGTGGAACCACTCACGCGGAAGCTACCCAGCGACTGATTTCATTGCGCTCTTACCAAGAATGCCCGAGGAAAGTTGATGAACTCCTGCTATGACGATTTGACGCTTGAATTCAGTGCAGAAMGGATCGCAGTCGAATCCAATGAGCCTTCACGATTCATCCATGAGCGTGAAGGCACGGTAAAACTGTCAGAGGCTGATGACGTTGAGCACACCATAGGAACTTTCAAGACGCTCTACGTCGACGTAGAGGCTGCTACTGATGAAGAGGAGAGCGTTCTAGACGTGTTTGACACCCGCGCCGCGGTCCTCGACTACTACAGGCTCTACGACAACGAGCTGACCTTCACGCGAGCAGTCAGCAAGGCCACCGGCACTGACTTCTTCTTTAACTTCAACCTTCTCATTCTGGATCGGCTGATCATCGAGCCGCAGTTCCGTGGCCAGGCTCGAGGCCTGATCGCCCTGAGGGGGTTGATTCAGGTCCTGCGCCCAGGGGCAGGTCTTGTGGCTATGAAGCCTTTTCCTTTGCAGAACGAGTCGCATTTTAAGGAGGAGTCCACGCGCGAAGAACGGGCCAGGCTGCGCTTGGATGACTTCCCAGGCAATCAACGATCAGCTACTGCAGCCCTGTGTCGGTACTACAGCCGCCTAGGCTTCAAAAAGGTGCGGGGCAGCGAGTACATGGTGCTGGATCCAAGGTGTAGGCTGAAGTCGATCGAGGAACTAAGGAAGGTCTGCAAGAACGCGATCGTCCAGCCGTAACCGCGACTGGATCTCCTTCCGAGCCTTTCCTTCTGACTCGAGACAAGCCGGAGGAAGGGGTCGAGGAATTCTTCCTGTCCCATCCTCCCGAGCACTCCCCCGTCCCTGCGACGACGGCGACCGCC
>NZ_JBFUGE010000932.1:0-1747 GCF_056403075.1 Ideonella sp. P3_A4
CAGCGGGATCAGGAAGACGATGATCAACGCGTTGAAGATCACCGCCGACAAGATCGCCGAGGTCGGGCTGGCCAGCCCCATCACGTTCAGCGCCGCCAGTTGCGGGTAGGTCGTCACGAAGGCCGCCGGGATGATGGCGAAGTACTTCGCCACGTCGTTGGCGATCGAGAAGGTCGTCAACGAGCCGCGCGTCATCAGCATCTGTTTGCCGGTCTCGACGATCTCGATCAGCTTGGTCGGGTTGCTGTCGAGGTCGACCATGTTGCCGGCCTCCTTCGCGGCCTGGGTGCCGGTGTTCATCGCCACCGCTACATCCGCCTGCGCCAGGGCCGGGGCGTCGTTGGTGCCGTCGCCAGTCATCGCGACCAGTCGTCCCGCGGCTTGGTGCTCGCGGATCAGCTTGAGCTTGGCTTCGGGCGTGGCTTCGGCCAGGAAGTCGTCGACACCCGCTTCGGCAGCAATCGCAGCGGCGGTCAGCCGGTTGTCGCCGGTCACCATCACCGTCTTGATGCCCATGCGGCGCAGTTCGGCGAAGCGTTCCTTGATGCCGCCCTTGACGATGTCCTTCAGCTCGATCACGCCCAACACGCGGGTACCGTCGGCCACGACCAGCGGCGTGCTGCCGCGGCGTGCCACGTCGTCGACCTGCGTCTGCAGCGCCACCGGGAAGTGGCCGCCCAGCACCTCGACATGCTTGCGCACCGCCTCGGCGGCCCCCTTGCGCACCTGGCGCACCGGACCGCCGCTCGCGGCAGCCGGCAGATCGACACCGCTCATGCGGGTTTGCGCAGTGAAGTGCACGAAGTGGGCGTTCAGCGCGGCGACATCACGCTCGCGCAGGTTGAACTTCTGCTTGGCCAGCACGACGATGCTGCGGCCTTCCGGCGTCTCGTCAGCCAGCGACGCGAGCTGTGCCGCATCGGCCAGTTCGGCTTCTTTGACACCCGGTGCCGGCATGAACGCGCTGGCCTGCCGGTTGCCGAGCGTGATGGTGCCGGTCTTGTCCAGCAGCAGCACGTCCACATCACCCGCGGCCTCGACCGCACGGCCCGAAGTGGCGATCACATTGGCCTGCATCATGCGGCTCATGCCGGCCACGCCGATGGCAGACAGCAGGCCGGCGATGGTGGTCGGGATCAGGCAGACCAGCAGCGCGATCAGCACCACCAGGCTCACGGCGGTGCCCGAGCCGGCGACATCGACGCTGAACTGCGAGAACGGCAGCAGCGTGACGACGACGCCGAGGAACACGATCGTCAGCGCGACCAGCAGGATCGTCAACGCGATCTCGTTGGGCGTCTTCTGGCGCTTGGCGTTCTCGACCATCGCGATCATCCGGTCGACGAAGGTCTCGCCGGGATTGACCGTGACGCGCACGATGATCCAGTCCGACAGCACGCGGGTGCCGCCGGTGACGGCCGAGAAGTCGCCGCCCGATTCACGGATCACCGGCGCCGATTCGCCGGTGATGGCACTTTCGTCCACTGAGGCCACGCCTTCGACGACCTCACCATCGGCCGGCACGACGTCCTGCGCTTCGATCAGAACGATGTCGCCCTTGCGCAGGTTGTCGGCCTCCAGCGGGTGCCACTTCATCGACGTGCGCGGCATGCCGGGCGTGAAACTGCCTTCGAGCTTCTTGGCCCAGGTCTTCTTCTTCAGCCCGCGCAGCGAGGCGGCTTGGGCCTTGCTGCGGCCTTCGGCTAGCGCTTCAGCGAAGTTGGCGAACAGCACGGTGAACCACAGC
>NZ_JBFUGE010000933.1:0-1741 GCF_056403075.1 Ideonella sp. P3_A4
GCTGAAGAACACCATCAACACGATGGTCGACCAGCTGTCATCGTTCGCCGCGGAAGTGACGCGTGTCGCGCGTGAAGTCGGCACCGAAGGCAAGCTGGGTGGCCAGGCTGACGTGCAGGGCGTGGCCGGCACGTGGAAGGACTTGACCGAGTCGGTGAACTCGATGGCTTCGAACCTGACCTCTCAGGTGCGCAACATCGCCGACGTGACGAAGGCGGTGGCGGCCGGTGACTTGTCGAAGAAGATCACGGTCGACGTGAAGGGCGAGATCCTGGAGCTGAAGAACACCGTCAACACGATGGTGGACCAGTTGCGGTCGTTCGCSGCKGAAGTGACCCGCGTCGCKCGYGARGTGGGCACCGAAGGCAAGCTCGGTGGCCAGGCCGCGGTGGAAGGCGTGGCCGGCACGTGGAAGGACYTGACCGAGTCGGTCAACTTCATGGCCGGCAACCTGACCTCGCAGGTYCGCAACATYGCCGAGGTGACCACCGCGGTGGCSGCCGGTGACCTSWSSAAGAAGATCACCGTCGACGTGAAGGGYGARATCTCGGAGCTGAAGAACACCATCAACACGATGGTGGACCAGCTGYSGTCGTTCGCGGCGGARGTGACGCGTGTCGCTCGCGAAGTGGGCACCGAAGGCAAGCTCGGCGGACAAGCCGACGTGCAGGGCGTGGCCGGCACGTGGAAGGACTTGACCGACTCGGTCAACCTGATGGCCTCGAACCTGACTTCTCAGGTGCGCAACATCGCCGACGTGACCAAGGCCRTGCAGGCCGGCGACTTGTCGAAGAAGATCACCGTCGACGTGAAGGGCGAGATCCTGGAGCTGAAGGCCACCATCAACACGATGGTCGACCAGCTGTCGTCGTTCGCGGCGGAAGTGACGCGCGTGGCACGCGAGGTGGGCACCGAAGGGCGGCTGGGCGGCCAGGCCCAGGTGAAGGGCGTGTCGGGCACCTGGAAGGACCTGACCGACAACGTGAACTTCATGGCTGGCAACCTGACCTCGCAGGTGCGCGGCATCGCCAAGGTCGTGACGGCCGTGGCCAACGGTGACCTCAAGCGCAAGCTGACGGTGGAAGCCGAGGGCGAGATCGCCGCGCTGGCGGAGACCATCAACTCGATGATCGACACGCTGGCGACCTTTGCCGACCAGGTGACGACGGTGGCGCGCGAAGTGGGCGTCGAGGGCAAGCTGGGCGGCCAGGCCAAGGTGCCGGGCGYGGCGGGCACCTGGAAGGGCCTGACCGAGAAYGTCAACGAACTCGCGGCCAACCTGACCACGCAGGTGCGCGCGATTGCCGAGGTGGCCACTGCAGTGACGCAGGGTGACCTGGCGCGGTCGGTCACGGTCGAGTCGCAAGGCGAGGTGGCGGCCCTGAAGGACACRATCAACGAGATGATCCGCAACCTGAAGGACACGACGCAGAAGAACACCGAGCAGGACTGGCTGAAGACCAACCTGGCCAAGTTCAGCCGCATGCTGCAGGGCCAGAAAGACCTGGTCACGGTGGGCCAGCTGATCCTGTCCGAGCTGGCGCCGGTGGTCGGCGCGCAGCAGGCCGAGTTCTACGTGATGAGCGCCAGCGTCGAGTTGCCGCAGCTGAAGCTGCTGGCCAGCTATGCCAGCGGCGGGCAGAGCGCGCACGGCAAGCTGGTCGACCTGGGCCAGGGGCTGGTCGGGCAGTGCGCGATCGACAAGCGCAAGATCCTGCTGACCAACACGCCGAGCGAAGCC
>NZ_JBFUGE010000934.1:0-1738 GCF_056403075.1 Ideonella sp. P3_A4
CAGGAGCACCACGTCAATGGCGGCAGCGTCCGTGTGCAGGCCGGCCGCGACATCGTCGACGGCGTGTACGAAAGCGGCGGCGCGCTGCTGTCGTTGCAGGCGGGCCGCGATGTCGCTGCGCGCTCGTTCAACCCGGCCAACCAGCCCGGCACGCGCCTGTATTTCGAGAACGGCGCCACCCAGGTCAACGCACGCGGCGACGTGACGCTGGCCCAGTTGAGCAGCCGCTTTGCCGACTACGACCGCGGCGGCGACATCAACCAGGCGCACAACATCCAGGGCCTGGATGGAGACGCCTCGGCGTCCATCGTGTCGGCCGCCGGCGACTTCACGTTCAAGTACACCGGCTTCGTCCCGACCAACCAGGACAACGTCAACCTGATCGCGCTGCCCGACCGCACCCGGATCGCCGCCCCCTCCGGCGATGTGGTGCTGGGCGAATCCACGTTCATCCAGCAGCCGCAACGCGACGGTGAACTGACGGTGCTGGCCGGCGGCTCGTTGACGGTCAACAGCGCGATCATCGTCAACGCCACCCAGACCTCGCAACGCCCCGGCGCCTATTGGCAAACTGCCGACGAGAGCATCGCCGAAGTCGGCGGCGTGTTGACCGACGGCGTCTCGATGCTCGACCAGAGCGGCCGCAGCGCCGTGCAATTCGTGGCCGGCAGTGGCGACCTGGCGTTCAACGGCAGCCGCGGCGTCCAATCGGCCCGCCCCTTGCGGCTGGTGGCAGGCCACGACCTGTTCCTCAGCGGCCGCGTTTACGCGCAACACCAGCCCGACGCCACCACCGGCGCCTGGGATGAGCAGACGCTGCTGAAGGCGGGTCGCGACATTGCCTTCCACGACGCCCGGCTGCCGGGTGCCTACGGTGCATTGCAGGTCTCCGGTCCCGGCGACGTCAGCCTGCTGGCCGGTCGGGACATCGACCTCGGTGCGCAGTCGGGCAACCTCGGCTCCGGCGTGATGTCGACCGGCAACACCACCAACGGCCTGCTGCCCGCGCAAAGCGCATCGGTCACGCTGGTGGCCGGCCTGCGCAGCGACGGTGTCGACTACACCCAGGCCATCGCGCGGGGCTTTGCGGTCGTCGGCAGCTCGGCACTGGCCGAACGTGCCGGTGACCTCTACGCGCTGCTGACGGCCAAGGACGGCACCGCGGTGAAGCTCGACAGCGCAGAGGCCAAGGCCTTCGACGCGAAGAGCCCCACCGAGCAGCTCGCCGCCGTCAAGGCCCTGATGGGCGATGCCGCCTACAACCAGGCGCTCGCCGGCTATGTGCGCAGCCTGCCTGGCAACAGCAACCTCAGCGACGACGCAGCCATCGCGCAGTTCGCCAAGATGACACCGGCGCGCCAGGACGCGGCGCCGGGTGCGCTGCTGACCGGCCGCTTCGCCACGCTGTCGGCCGACAGTCGGCACGGCTTCGTGGCGCAGGTCGCCACCACTGACACGCCGCGTTATGCGCAGGCATTGCTGCAATGGCTGAAGCAGACCACCGGCCAGCAGCTCGCGCTCGACCAGGCCATCGTCGCGTTCGAGGCGCTGCCGGTCGAGCGGCAGATCGGCTGGCTGAACCAGATGCTGGTCGAAGAAGTGCGCAGCGCCGGCCGCGCCGCGGCGACCACCAGCGGAGTCGACAAAGAGGCCGCCTACCTGCGCGGCTACCTGGCGATCGACAGCATCTTCCCCGGCCAGCGGCCCAGCGGCGACATTCGCATGCCGAGCACGCAGG
>NZ_JBFUGE010000935.1:0-1737 GCF_056403075.1 Ideonella sp. P3_A4
GCCAGGTCGCGCTCGGTGATGCCGTTCGCATCGTGGGTCCACAGGCGCACGCCGACCCGCGCGTAGTCGACCTCCAGCGACGGGTGGTGCCAGGCGGCTTCGGCCAGGTGACCGATCACGTTGACCACCATCAGCGTCGCGCGCCAGCCGGCCGTGTCGATGTGGCGCTCGATCGCGCCGTCGGCCAGGCGCCAGCCCGGCAGTTCGCGCTCCAGGCGGGTGGCCAACTCGTCTGGCGACAGCGGGGCGAGACGCTTGTGGGTTCGGTCGGCGGTCATGGGCACGCTCCGGCAAGGGGTTGTCCCGGGGGCAGCCCTCAGAGCGCCCCGTCAGGTCGACCCGTATAATCACGCTTTACCACCACGGCACTCCTGAGCCCGGCCGATCCCCCGGCCCGCCGGAGTGCTTTTTGACATGACCAAGTTCGTCTTCGTCACCGGCGGTGTGGTGTCCTCTCTCGGCAAGGGCATCGCGTCAGCATCACTCGCCGCGATCCTCGAATCGCGCGGTCTCAAAGTCACCCTGATCAAGCTGGACCCGTACCTCAACGTGGACCCGGGCACGATGTCGCCCTTCCAGCATGGCGAGGTGTTCGTGACCGACGACGGCGCTGAAACCGACCTTGACCTCGGCCATTACGAGCGCTTCATCACCACCCGGATGAAGCGCAGCAACAWCTTCACCACCGGCCAGATCTACAAGACGGTGCTCGAGAAAGAGCGCCGCGGCGACTACCTCGGCAAGACGGTGCAGGTCATCCCGCACGTCACCAACGAGATCCAGGAATACGTCAAGCGCGGCGCCGGGGTCGGCACCTCCGACGCGGTCGACGTGGCGATCGTCGAGATCGGCGGCACGGTCGGCGACATCGAGTCGCTGCCGTTCCTCGAAGCCGTGCGCCAGATGAGCCTGAAGCTCGGGCCCACGCACACCGCCTTCGTCCACCTCACCTACGTGCCGTGGATCGCCGCTGCCGGCGAGCTGAAGACCAAGCCGACCCAGCACACGGTGCAGAAGCTGCGCGAAATCGGTATCCAGCCCGACGCGCTGCTGTGCCGCGCCGACCGGCCGATCCCCGACGACGAGCGCGAGAAGATTTCGCTATTCACCAACGTGCCGCAGCACGGCGTGATCTCGATGTGGGACGTGGACACCATCTACAAGGTGCCCCGCATGCTGCACGAGCAGGGCCTGGACGAGATGATCTGCATGAAGCTGCAGTCGCTCACCCGCCCGGCCGACCTGCGCCGCTGGGACACCCTGGTGCATGAAGTCGAGCACCCGCGTGGCGAGGTCACGATCGGCATGTGCGGCAAGTACACCGACCTGTCGGACAGCTACAAGTCACTGAACGAGGCGCTGCGCCACGCCGGTCTGCACAACCATGTGCGCGTCAAGATCGAATACATCGACGCTGAAACGCTGACCGACGGCCAGGCTGATGTGCAGCTGGCCAAGGTCGACGCAGTGCTGGTGCCCGGCGGCTTCGGCAAACGTGGCGTCGAGGGCAAGATCCACGCCGCCCAGTTCGCCCGCGAAAACAACGTGCCCTACCTCGGCATCTGCCTGGGCATGCAGGTCGCAACGATCGAATACGCCCGCCACCGGGCCGGCCTCGAAGGCGCGAACTCGACCGAGTTCGACCCCGACACCGCCCACCCGGTGATCGCGCTGATCGACGAATGGCAGGACCGCGACGGCTCGATCCAGAAACGTGACGCCAACTCTGACCTCGGC
>NZ_JBFUGE010000936.1:0-1731 GCF_056403075.1 Ideonella sp. P3_A4
GGCCCCAGTTTCGATGCCCTGTGCTCACGGGARAGGCGTGCTSGCTTCAGCGTCGGCGTGGGCTGTCCKTCCTTCGGCGGCCAGCGCACGGTCGGTGGTCACTTCAGCCTTCCGCCTGCCAAGTTGGTCAAGAAATTGAAGCCTTGGCGCTACGTCACGGTTCAACAGTGCCTGCGGTCACGGCCCAAACTTGGGGAGGGAGCAGCTATTGGGCCGGGTCTGCCGTCTCGGCGGGCGARCCAAACTGMAACAGCCGCAGTCCCGGTGCTGTATAGCCAGGCTGCTGTCAGCCGARTAGCATCTTCAGTTTCCTCGGGTCMGCCTGCCTTGCACGGCAAGTCCATCACGGTGGGTGCATCTCCGGTGCCTAACCCCTCCGTCAAGGGGACCTGCCTTCGGCAGGCCCCTTACGTCGAACGTTAGAGCGCAAATGAAGCTTCAGCGAAACGTTTTATACGAGTCGAGCGATGAATACTTCGCTGGCTCCGGCAGTGCCGTCATGTACCTGAATGCTTCAGCCGCCGCGGCCGTTTGCCATGCTGCCACCGATCGGGGTCTAGTGGTCGTGCGGGTCGAAGGCGGCATTTGGCGCCAGCCAGGCTTCGAGGCCCGCGTGGACTGCATTTGGGATGGAGCGGATCCACCAATGAGCCGGCAGGAATGCAATTCGAACAACTCGCATGCTGCGGCATTCATTGAGTCCGAGTGTTCTGTTCATGATGCCTTTGTCCTCACCACAGCACCCGTCACTGGCTATGAACACAAGTCCAAAAGCAGCCCATCTCAGCCAGCGCCCTAACCCCTCCGTCAAGGGGACTGGCCTGCGGCCAGCCCCTTACGTCGAACGTTAGGCCTGGTAGAAGACGTCGTGCTCTATCTTCAAGCTACCAAGAAGGCTCGCGACGCTCTTGGCATTGGCCGTGAGGTGCTCGGCCCTCCAAGCAGGGGGAGCTCTGTGTTTGGTGACTGGCTGCTCAATGTCGTTCCAATCGGCGACAGGGAGGCATTTCTGTTCATGAACAGCCTATCCCTGCTCAGTTTCCCAATCTTCATTGGCCAACTTCAGCCGTCTTTGGAGGACATTCCGGGGTTTCTATCCCATGGCGTCAGCCAACTGATGCAGGCAATGGGTACGTCAAGCCAACGAACGTCTCGGCTCCTTCAGGAGCTACAAGAGATCGCAGTCTGCAAAGCCACCGACAAGTCTCTGCTTGGTGTCTCYGCAGCGGTGGCTGCCGATTACTTCCACATGGTCAATCATAGAGGTGGCCTTTCTGGCGTCGAGATGAGCGCCATCGTTGTGAATGTCAATTCGACACCGCGTGCCACACTTGGGTGGCATCATTCCATGGAGGCGGCCCGTGAGCTTCTCAACGCGAACCCGGCCTAACCCCTCCGTCAAGGGGACTGGCCTGCGGCCAGCCCCTTACGTCGAACGTTAGGCCTCGCAATACCTGCGCACTCAGCAATGCCCATTCGCAAAGCGCTCCTTCTCGTCGCTCTCATGCTGGCCGCTTGCGGCCCGGACGAGTCAGGCAAAGAGATATCTTGGTCAGCCCTCGACATGGAACGCCTGCAACTTGAACTCATCGATGATCAGAAGTACGAGCTCTATAGTTTCGGGAAGGAAGGTACTGTCTCGGCAACCATCGGCTTGCGCAAAGGGCCGCTAATGGCTCCTCTGTTCTACTGGCAAGTCGAAGGCGATCACCTCATCATCTCTGAGAATCC
>NZ_JBFUGE010000937.1:0-1731 GCF_056403075.1 Ideonella sp. P3_A4
CACCCGAGGTTCGCCGAGTCACCACCCGGCACATCAAGGCCATGATCGATCTTGTCGCCCGTCAGTCGCCGGACTGGGGGCAGCCCGGCGCCCACGAGCAAGCACTCGTGACCATCGCCACCATGGTGGGCACCTTGCTGCTGGCCCGCGCAGTCGACGAGCCCGCCCTGTCGGACAGGCTGCGCGAGGCCGCACTGAAGCACCTGGCCCCTGCCTGAACGCACTGAGCAACGCTGCCTTTTTGTTCGCCCCTATATATGACGATCATCATGCCACATGAGTCGTTCGGCATCCACTCGCAACCTGGGCACGCCCGGAACAAGGAAAAACCGTGAAAGCATTCGTTCTCGATCGCTATGGAAAAAAGCGCGCGTTGCGGTTGGCAGATGTGCCGAGCCCGGAGTTGCGCGATGACGAGGTCCTGGTCGAGGTCCATGCCGCTGGCGTGAACCTGCTGGACTCGAAGATCCGCGGCGGAGAGTTCAAGCTCATCCTGCCTTATCGCCTGCCCCTGATCCTGGGCCACGACGTCGCCGGGGTGGTCGTCAAGCTCGGCGCGCGTGTGCGGCAGTTCAAGCTCGGCGATGAGGTCTACGCGCGGACGGATGACTTTCGGATCGGCACGTTCGCCGAATTCGTCCCCGTCAAGGAAGCCTCGCTGGCGCTCAAGCCCACGGGGCTGACGATGGAAGAAGCCGCTTCCATTCCTCTGGTGGCGCTGACGGCCTGGCAGGCACTGGTCGAGAAGGCCAACCTGAAGAAGGGGCAGAAGGTCTTCATCCAGGCCGGCTCAGGCGGCGTAGGCACCTTTGCCATCCAGCTGGCCAAGCACCTGGGTGCCACCGTGGCCACCACGACGAGCACGGCCAATGTCGCGCTCGTGAAGAGCCTGGGCGCAGACGTCGTCATCGACTACAAGACGCAGGACTTTGAAGATGTCCTGCACGACTACGACGTGGTCCTGAACAGCCAGGACGGCAAGACGCTCGAAAAATCCCTGCGCGTGCTCAAGGCCGGCGGGAGGCTCATCTCCATCTCTGGTCCGCCCGATCCCGATTTCGGCAAGGACATCGGGGCACCCGGCTTCGTGAAACTGGTCATGCGGCTGCTGAGCTCGGGAACCAGACGCAAGGCAAGGAGCCTCGGGGTCAGCTTCTCGTTCCTCTTCATGAAGGCGAATGGGATCCAGCTGCGCGAGATCACCCGTCTCTTCGATGCTGGCGTCATCCGCCCCGTGATGGACCGGGTCTTCCCGTTCGCATCAACCAACGAGGCCATGGCCTACGTCGAAGCAGGCCGCGCCAAGGGCAAGGTCGTCGTCAAGCTCAAGTGAGCTTGTTCATCGTTGCTGCAGGCCCTGAAAGCCTGCAGCTGAATCTGTATCCCTCTTTGGAGATTCTCATGAAGATCGAAAATGCTGTTGCCCTCGTCACGGGCGCCAATCGCGGCATCGGCCTCGCATTTGCGCGTGAACTGCTCGCCCGCGGCGCCCGCAAGGTCTACGCCGGCGCGCGAGACCCCGCGACCGTGACCCAACCCGGAGTTCAGGCCCTGCGGCTCGACGTCAACAAGCCGGAAGACGTGGCGGCCGCTGCGGCGCTGGCATCGGATGTGACGCTGGTGATCAACAACGCCGGCATTGCCGTGCCCGGAGGCTTTCTCGCAGCCGACAGCGAAGAAGCCGCACGGCGCATCTTCGAGACCAACTTCTTCGCCGTGTTGCGCATGAGC
>NZ_JBFUGE010000938.1:0-1730 GCF_056403075.1 Ideonella sp. P3_A4
GGCGACATCCGCTTCTTCCACCAGGCGGCACTGGCCGGCGACCCGAAGCTCGAAGACTTCTTCACCGAAGAGTACGCGCTCAACCACCTGATCCACGGCTATCCCAAGCCCTACATCGCGTGGATGGACGGCATCTGCATGGGTGGCGGCATGGGCATCTCGCAAGGTGCCTCGCACCGCGTGGTCACCGAGCACAGCAAGCTGGCGATGCCCGAGACGCACATCGGCCTGTTCCCCGATGTGGGCGGCGGCTGGTTCCTGTCGCGCTGCGCCGGCCGCCTGGGCGAGTACCTCGCGCTGACTGGCCACGTGCTGAAGGCGGCCGATGCGATCGAGACCGGCCTGGCCGATGTCGAGCTGCCTTCGGCTTCACTGGCGGTGGTGATCGACTCATTGGCTGCATTGCCCTGGCTGACGATGCAATCGATCGCCGACACGCTGCGCCAACACGCTGCCGCGCATCACGCCGCCGCACCGATCGCTGCGCAGCGTGCGCAGATCGATCAGCATTTCGCCGGCGCCAATCTGCAGGCGATCGAACAATCGCTGTTGGCCGACACCAGCGACTGGGCACAAGCCACGCTGGCCGCGCTGCGCAAGCAATCGCCGCTGATGATGGCCGTGACACTGGAGCAGATCCGCCGTGCCCGCCACATGAGCTTGGCCGACGACCTGCGCATGGAGCGCGACCTGGTGCGCCACTGCTTCCATCTGCGCCCTGGCGCAGCGAGCGAAACAGTGGAGGGCGTTCGCGCGTTGGCGATCGACAAGGACCACGCTCCGCGCTGGAACCCGGCGCGTGTGGCCGATGTGACGCCGGCGATGGTCGACGCCTTCTTTGACAGCCCCTGGCCCGCTTGGGCGCACCCGTTGGCCCAGCTGCGCTGATCCTAGGGCGATACCCGAGCGCCCGCCGCGGCGCCACGCCCTAGCATGGGCCGATTCCGATTCGAACCACAGGGAACCCCATGCTTCAGCTCAGCGGCCTGGATGCGACCTTCCTCTACATCGAGTCGCCCGAGATGCCCATGCACGTGGGCGCCTTGCATGTGCTCGAGATGCCGGAAGGCTACAAGGGCCATTTCGTCAAGGATCTGCGCACCTTGCTGGCCGCGCGGCTGCCGCTGATGCCGGCGCTGCGCCGCCGCCTGTGGTGGATGCCGCTGAACCTCGCGAACCCGGCCTGGGTCGATGCTGAACCCGATCTGAACAAGCACGTCGTCGAGGTCAAGCTGCCGGCGTCGGCGAAGAAGGGCGATGGCCTGGCCGAGCTGCATGCGGCCGTCGGCGAACTGCACCCGAAGCTGCTGGACCGCAGCAAGCCGCTGTGGCGGTTCCATGTGATGGAAGGGTTGGGCAAGTCGCCCGAAGGCCGCAAGCGCGTGGCGCTGTACAGCCAGGTCCACCATGCCGCGGTCGACGGCCAGGCTGCGGTCGCGTTGGCCAACATCCTGTTCGACCTGACGCCCGAGCCGAGGGTGATCGAGACGCGTCCATCCAAGCGCGTGAAGACCTTCCGCCACGACATGGCCGAGATGCTGCGCGGCGCCATCGCGGGCGAGGTGCTGCAGGTCGGGCAGATCATCCGTGAACTGCCGTCCACGGTCACCAGCCTCACCCGCGCCGCCGGCGCGGTGGCCATGAACACGCCGCTGCTGAACCGCGGCAAGAGCAAGGTCAGCAACCTCGCGCTCGCACCGCGCACGATGCTGAACGTGTCGGTCACGCCG
>NZ_JBFUGE010000939.1:0-1730 GCF_056403075.1 Ideonella sp. P3_A4
GCCACGTACACCCACGTGGTCGCCTCGTTCGCGAACCCGAACTTCTCCTGGGGCGGCCTGGCGGCCAATTCCTGGTCGGGCACCGGCCTGGAATTCACCGCGATGCCGAAGGACATGAAGGCCGCGATCGACGTGCTGCACCTGCGCAAGATGAAGGTCGTGCTGGCCGTCGGTGGCGCCAGCTTCAACGACTGGGCCGGTCTCGCGGCTGAAGGCCAGGCCGGCTCGGGCTCGCGCATCAACGCGCTGGCCAAGATCATGACCGACATCGGCTTCGACGGCCTGGACGTCGACTACGAGACCGACGGTGACGTGGCGCGTTATGCCAACGTCACGAAGGCCATGCGCAAGGCGGTGGACCAGGCCGGTGGCGGCCGCATCCTGACCGTCGCGGGCTGGTCGACCGGTGCCGACTGCACSGCSGCCACGACCAACATGGCCGACTGCGCCGGCAAGCTGTCKTAYTGGGGCGGCARCGCCGGYCGCGAGCGCCTGCTSGYGCGCGACYATCCGGACGTCGCGAAGATGTTCAACGTGGTCAACGTGATGTCGTACGACGCCCGCTACGARCACTACGACGGCGTGGTCGCCTACAAGCAGTACCGCAAGCTRTGGGGCAAGAAYACGGCCGTCTCGATCGGTTTCGAGTCGGCACCCGAAGGCTGGGCCGGTGGGCTGCTGGTGGTCAACAACGCCGACGCGCAGTGCGCCGGCTCACGCATCCTGCAAGACCAGTACGGCAAGAACCTCGACATCCCGTACTCGGTGCAGCGCTTCTCGGCCGCGGTCAAGAACAGCAAGAGCACCAACAAGAACCCGCACGACGGCGCGATGCTGTGGAACGTGCTGAAGTCGGCCAGCGGCGCCTGCGGCTCGGCCCAGATCGGCTCGCCCGGCACCATCGGCACGAAGGCGGCCTCGACGCTGGGCTTCGTGAAGGACCCGCTGCTGAACGAGTCGCCCTGGAAGTGATGGGCTGAAGTGCGGTCAGGCGTCAGCCCCGCCTGCGCTTGATTGCAAGGGCGTCGATGACCTCGGCGCCTTTTTCATGGTTGTTTGTCGCGCAACCCGGTCGCGCCGGGTCGCTGTTCGTCAATGCATTCATTGGGAGCACCCATCGTGTCCATGAAAACCAAGTTGTGTTCCATGTTCGGCCTCGCGCTCGTGGCCTTGGCAACTGCTGCGCCGGCTCTGGCCGCCGACTTGCCGCCCGAGGCCTTGAGCACCAAACCGGACGGCCGCTACTACACCGGCTACTTCCCGACCTGGCTTGATCCGTATTTCGACGCGACCGGCAAGACGCCGGCCAAGGTCTGGGCCATCAGCCGACTCGCTCGCGTGCCGGCCACCTACACGCATGCCGTCATCTCGTTCGCGACGCCGAACTTCAGTTGGGGCGGCCTTGCAGCCAACTCGTGGGTCGGCACCGGCATCGAGTTCCAGTCGACGCCGGCAAGCATCAAGGCGGCGATCAATGTGCTGCACATGCGCAAGCTCAAGGTCATCCTTGCGGTCGGCGGCGCAACCTATTACGACTGGGACGGCCTGGCTGCCGAGGGGCAGTCGGGGTCGGGGCCGCGCATCGATGCGCTGGCCAAGATCATGGCCGACCTCGGGATCGACGGCCTGGACGTCGACTATGAGCTAGACGCTGACGTGACGCGTTATGCGAATGTCACCAAGGCCATGCGCAAGGCGGTGGACAAGGCCGGTGGTGGCCGCATCCTGAC
>NZ_JBFUGE010000940.1:0-1729 GCF_056403075.1 Ideonella sp. P3_A4
GTGCTCGCCATCGTCCAGCGCGGTCTGGTCTGCATGCGCTTGGGCACTGCGCAGGAAGTGCGATGCCAGGTTGCCGTCGATCGTCGGCGCGTGGGGGCCACGGCCCAGTGCCAGCAGCGCCTCGCGTTCACTTTCGGCCAGGCGCGGCAGATCGCCCAGGCAAGCGGCCGGAGTGGCGAGCACGGCATCGAGCAGGGCGCACCAGCGGCCATGCAGGCGGCTCACGGTGGCGGMATCGAACAGCTCGGCCGCGTACTCCCACTGGCCGCAAAGGCCGGACGCGGTCTGCACCATCACCAGCGTCAGTTCCGCGGCGACGTCTCGTTCGTCCAGCGGCAGAGCGGTCCAGCGCAGCCCGCCGCGGTCGACGGCGACTGGTGCCCCCAGCAGCAACGGCGCCAACACAGCCCCTTGTGGGCCGCTGGCGCGCTGGAGCGCGAACCACGCCTGCACCAGCGCCGGACGTGAGCGGTCGCGCTCCGGCACCAGTCGCTCGACCAGCGTCGCGAACGGCATTGCGCGCTGTGCCAGCACGTCTGAAAGCTGAACCTGCTGGCCGCGCAGCCAGGCGTCCAGGCGCTGCGCCGAGTCGAACCGGGAACGCAGCGGCAGCGGCTGGACGTGATAACCCAGCGGCGCCCCCGGCGCCAGGCTGGTCGCCGCGGCGCTGGGCATGCCGACCAGCAGGTCGTCCTGGCCGGTCCAGTGGTGCAGGGCCAGCTGGTAGATGCCGAGCAGCAGGACATGCGACGTGATGCCGAGGTGGCGCGCCATCGCCTCGACGCCTTCGCTGCAGGCCGCATCGAGCGCGAAGCGATGGCGGCCACCACGCCACGTCCGGGTGGCTCCGCGCGGCCGATCGGTTGGTGGGTCGAAGACCGGCAACGGGTCGACCATGCGCCTTTGCCAATGAGGCCAGTCGGACTCCGCGCCAGCGTGTTGCGCCGCTTGTTGTGTCAAGTCGGTGCCCCAACTGCAAGCCATTCGCTCCAGCACCGGTGGACGGTTCTCGTGCCGCGCTGCAAGCAGTTCCTGCAGCTCGGCCAGCAGACGCGTGGCGCTGGCGAGATCGACAACGACGTGGTGAGCCACAAGCAGCAAAACCTGGCGCCCATCGGCCTGGCGGAATGCGTCCAGCCGGAAGAGCGTGTCGGTGCCGCCCGTGATGTCGAACGGCCGGCGCGCGGCCAGGTGCAGCTGGCGTTGCAGTGCATCCGCGTCCCACGTGCGGGCATCATGAAACGTCAGCGTGGCGTGCCGCGCCGGGTGCACTCGCTGCAGCGGTTCGCCGTTCTCAGTCGCGATCGTCAGGCGCATCACATCGTGGCGCTCGGTCAACAGCTGCCAGGCGTCGGCCAGCGCCGCGTCGTCGCACGGTCCATCCACCGACAGCGCCGCGGCGACGTGATGGGCATCGCTGTCGGGCGCAGACGCGGCGTCGATCCACAGCGCGCGCTGAGAGGCCGAGAGCGGGAGCGCTGCGCCCACCTCAGCACCAGCGTCCGCGGCCCTTGTCTGCACGGGCCAGGCGGTCCAGCCCTGCTCAATGTCGCTCAGGCTCGCGCCGTCGAAGAGGCGGCGCATGGGCAGCGTGACGCCGAAGCGCTCCTCCACCGTGGCATGGAATTCGAGCAGACCCAGCGAGTCGAGGCCATGGTCCTGCAACGACTTCGTGGGCTCAATCTGGCCGGCCGGCAGGCGTGCGATGCCGGCCAGGATCTCCACCAGC
>NZ_JBFUGE010000941.1:0-1728 GCF_056403075.1 Ideonella sp. P3_A4
GGCTACTTCCTCAGCAAACCGATCACCGCCGACGAAATGAGCCGCTTCCTCAAGCGCGATCTGCGCTGTCTCGTGAGCCCGGTGACCGCCGCGGTTTGATCGCGCAGGCGCCGAACGCGGCCTTCTGTGCGTTGACGTACAGAGTGATTCGCTTGTCCGCGCGATGATTCCTGCTCGAAGAGTCTGGCACCCGGAGGTCAACCATGCGCTGGAGCAATAGATGAGTGCGCCGCTGAAAGCAACTGTGCCGGCTTCAGACCTGCACAAGCTGAACGTTGTCGTCGTTCAGAGTGAGCAAATCCACGGCGCCGTCGCCGAATGCGCCGCCGAGTTGTTCTCTGTGAATTCAACGCTTGACCATGAGCTTTCAAATGGCCCAGCGCAGCCCGCCCTGGATGCCGCGCTCGAGCACAGTCAGGCGGTGGAGGCCAAAGTGCAGGTCTGCGCAGACGACCTGATCCAGGTGACCCAGGCCTTGAAAGGCGAAGTCAAGGAGCGGCATTTGCTCGAGCGAGAGCTGGAATCCGCGCATGACGAAGCGGCGGCAACTCGCCTCGCTTCTCTTCATGATCCGCTCACTTCGTTGCCCAATCGCAATCTTTTCAATGACCGTCTCGAGCATGGACTCGCTCAGGCAAGGCGGCACGGATGGACGCTCGCGGTGATGTTCATTGATCTGGACGGCTTCAAGGCCATCAACGATTCCCATGGACATGCCGCGGGGGATCAGGTGCTGAAAACGGTCGCGTCTCGATTGAAGAGCATGACACGCGAGGACGACACCGTCAGTCGCCACGGCGGCGACGAGTTTCTATACCTTCTGATGGAATTGCGGCAGGAGTCGGATGCCACAAGAATCGCTGAAAAAATCATTGCTCGTGTGGGTGAACCGTTTGAAATCGAGACGGAAGGCGAGCCGATCCAGGTCAGCGTGAAATGCAGTGTCGGCATCTCGATCTTCCCGCGCAATGGAAGCACGGACACATTGCTCATTGACAGCGCCGACAAGGCGATGTACCGGGCAAAACGTGCAGGGGGCGGGTACTCATACGATCTGGACGCCCTCGAACAGTAGTGGGAAGACGAGGGTTGCAGATGAATTGATCTGCGACAAGGGCGCGGTCGGGCAATGCGGTCAAGCTGCGGCCAAGGAGATCGCCATGGTCCCACTGACACTCACCGTTCTTCGTGACGAGCACTCGGCATTGGCCGCGATGCTGCGCTCGCTCTTGCTGCTGCTGGCTGATCATCGGCGGCGAGGCACGCTGCCAGACTTCACCGCACTGCGGGCGATGCTGTTCTATGTGGACGAGTTTCCCGAGAAACGCCACCATCGCAAGGAGACGGAGCTGTTGTTCCCCAAGCTGCGTGCACGCACGCCGCTGGCCCGCGCCCTGCTGGACAGGCTGGACCAGGACCATGCCTGTGGTGGACAACGCGTGCGTGAACTGGAGCATGCGTTGCTAGGCTTCGAGATGATGGGTGAGTCGCGGCGCGACGCCTTCGAGCAGGCGATGGCACGCTACGTCGATTTCTACCTGGCCCACATGGCGCTGGAAGAACGCGAGGTCCTGCCGCTGGCCGAACGCGTGCTCACCGCGGACGACTGGCGCGATCTCGACGAGGCGTTCGCCACCAACCGCGACCCGCTGACCGGCCACGACCCCGAAGAGGCGTATCGCGCGCTGTTCACCCGTATCGTCAACCTGGTGCCCGCACCCATCGGGC
>NZ_JBFUGE010000942.1:0-1944 GCF_056403075.1 Ideonella sp. P3_A4
GTCTATACATCGTAGGTTGCTTATATTTGTCATGTTGCATAGACGGATTTAATGCCAATCGACCACCGGCTTCAGGTGGCGCGGCCGTCGATGACGCGCGAAGTCGATTCGACAGGAGACCCCCTTTGGATTCCGAGTCCCAGCGTTCCGGCCGGCTGCTCAAGGCGCCAGAGAACTTTCTCGACACCGAAGGGGTCGTGCAGGTGTTCACCGAGGCCAAAGCCGGGCGCCGCGACTTCATCCGCAAAGCCTTTGTCGCGGCGGGTGCGGCAGCGGCCACGCCGCTGGCCATGGCTCAAGCCAACCCCGTGACCGACGGCGGTGACCCCAACATCCTCGAGCTGCCCGAACATTCGCGCAGCCTGGGCCGGCCGGTGGTGACCGACGGCTACGGCAAGCCGTCGAAGTTCGAAGCCAACGTGCAGCGCCGGCAAAGCCCGGGGTTGACGCCGACGACGCAGGCCTCGGTCTCCTTCGCGCCGCTGCAGTCGTTGTTCGGCATCGTCACGCCGAGCGGGCTTCACTTCGAGCGCCACCATCAGGGCTGGTGGGACATCGACCCGTCCAAGCACCGCCTGATGCTCAACGGCAGCGACGACAAGATCCGCATCGAAGTGGGCGACCAGCCCTATGGCACCAAGGACGAGACCATCCACTACGTCGACCTGATGCCGGGCGGCCTGCACCGCCAGTACACGAGTACGCAGGAATGCAAGAGCGTGGTCACCACGCCGTCGGGCGGYCAGGTGCTGCTCGACCAGGGCTTCTACAACATCAGCGGGCTGGCATGGTCGGGGCGCGGCAAGGTGACCCAGGTCGACGTGTCGGTCGACGGCGGGCGCAACTGGCGCAACGCACGCCTCGAGACCCCGGTGCTGAGCAAGTGCCTCACACGCTTCAACCTCGATTGGGTGTGGGACGGCAAGCCGGCGCTGATCCAAAGCCGTGCGACTGACGACACCGGCTACGTGCAACCCTCGACCCGGCAGCTGCGTGCGGTGCGGGGCACGCGCTCGATCTATCACAACAACTCGGTGCAGAGCTGGCTCGTGCAGGAGAGTGGCGAGGTGAAGAATGTCCAGCTGTCGTAAGGCCACCGCTGCCTTGGCGCTGCTGGTTGCCGTCGGCACCCAGGCAGCCGCTCAGACGGCCTACCCGGGCATCGGCCGCGAAGCGACGCCCAAGGAGGTCGCGGTCTGGGACATCGACGTGCGCCCCGACTTCAAAGGCTTGCCGCCAGGCTCAGGCTCGGTCGCGCAAGGCATGGAGATCTGGGAAAGCAAGTGCGCCTCTTGCCACGGTGTTTTTGGCGAAAGCAACCAGACCTTCTCGCCGCTGGTGGGGGGCACCACCGCGCAAGACATCCAGACCGGCCACGTGGCCCGGCTCAACGACACCGGGTACCCGGGCCGCACGACCTTGATGAAGGTGTCGTCACTGTCGACGCTGTGGGACTACATCAACCGCGCCATGCCCTGGACGGCGCCGAAGTCGCTCAAGCCCGACGAGGTGTACGCCGTCACCGCTTATCTGTTGAACCTGGGTGGCATCGTGCCCGACGACCTCACGCTGTCGGACCGCAACATCGCCGAGGTGCAAAAGCTGATGCCCAACCGCAATGGGTTCACCACCGACCACAGCTTGTGGCCGGGCAAGGGCCTGGGCAACGGCGGCAAGCCCGACGTGAAGGCAGTGGCCTGCATGAAGGACTGCGTGGCTGAACCCAAGCTCGCATCTGCCTTGCCCGAGTTCGCACGCAACGCCCACGGCAACCTCGCTGAGCAAAACCGCAGCGTGGGCGCGCAGCGCGGTGCCAACACCACGCGGCCTGCGGCGGCCACACTCGCCGAGGCGAAGCTGTCGGTGACGAGTGCCACAGCTGCTGTGCCCAAGCCACCGGCCAGCACCGCCGCGGCCGCCATCGCGCTGACCCAGAAATACACC
>NZ_JBFUGE010000943.1:0-1724 GCF_056403075.1 Ideonella sp. P3_A4
GAGCTTCTTCGAAGAAGGCCGCTCGCTCGCGCAGATCTCGCACCCCAGCGTCGTCTCGGTGCTGAACTTCTTCCGCGAGAACGAAACCGTCTACATGGTGATGAACTACCTGCAGGGCGACACGCTGCAGGATTTCATCGTCACGGCGCGCGATCTGAAGCAAGAGAAGGTGTTCCGCGAGTCGACCATCCGCTCGCTCTTCGACGAGATCCTGAAAGGCCTGCGCATCGTCCACCAGCACAAGATGCTGCACCTGGACATCAAGCCGGCCAACATCTTCATCACCAATGACAACAAGGCCGTGCTGCTGGACTTCGGCGCCGCCCGCGAGGTGCTGAGCAAAGAAGGCAACTTCATCCGGCCGATGTACACGCCCGGTTTTGCGGCACCCGAGATGTACCGCCGCGACGGCTCGCTCGGCCCCTGGACCGACATCTACGCGATCGGCGCCTGCATCTACGCCTGCATGCAGGGTTATCCCCCAACCGACGCGCCGCAGCGCATCGACAAAGACCGTTTGACCTTGTCGATGTCGCGCATGCGTAACACCTACTCGGACAACCTGATCGAGGTCACCGAGTGGTGCATGTCGCTGGACCCGCTGTCACGGCCCCAAAGTGTGTTCGCGTTGCAAAAAGAGTTGTCACGCGAGACCGAACGGCGCTATACCTCGCTCAGTTTCACTGAGCGCCTCAAATTGCAGATCGAGAACCTGAAGACCGGGGCACGATGAAATTTTCCGTCTACCAGGTCAGCCGGAAAGGCGGCCGCGAGAAGAACGAAGACCGCATGGGCTATTGCTACACGCGGGATTCGGGCCTGTTCGCGCTCGCCGACGGCATGGGTGGCCACCCTGAGGGCGAAGTGGCCTCTCAGCTCGCATTGCAGACGCTGGCCGCCGCGTTCCAGCGCGAAGCCAAGTCCAGCCTGAAGAGCCCGCTGCGCTTCCTGCAGGACGCGATCCTCGCCGGCCACCACCAGCTGCTGCGCTACGCCACCGAAAAAGGCTTGGTCGACACGCCGCGCACGACGGTCGTCGCCTGCGTCTTGCAAGGCCGCGCGGCCTTCTGGGCCCATTGCGGCGACTCGCGCCTGTATCTGGTCCGCGGCGGCAACCTGATCGCCCGCACCCGCGACCACTCGTACACCGAGCTGCAGAACACGCTGTCGCAGGTCGTGCCGATCGACGCCAAGTTCAACCGCTCGGTGCTGTTCACCTGCCTGGGCAGCCCGGGCAAGCCGGTGGTCGACACGGTCGGCCCGGTCACGCTGCAGACCGGCGACCGGTTGATCGTCTGCTCCGACGGCCTGTGGAGCCAGCTGAACGACGAAGAGGTCGTCGAACTGCTGTCCACGCGCTCACTGTCCGACGGCGTGCCCGAAATGGTCGAGCGCGCGCTGCGCAACGGCGGCGCCCACGGCGACAACGTCACCGTGTTGGCGGTCGAATGGGAAGCGGTCGAAGAAAGCGACAGCGCCGCCGGCGTGTCGACCCGCAGCCTCGGCGAAGACGTGTTCGCGTCGACCATCCAGGCCAGCCTGGCCGACACCGCGCCGGGCGACCTGGACGAGGCCGAGATCGAGCGCTCGATCCGCGAGATCAACGAGGCGATCCAGCGCTCGTCGAAGAAGCGGCCCTGAAATGGAGCACCCGGTGACGGGGTACCGTCACCGCCCGCCGCGCGGGTGCTCAGCCGCCTTGGGGCGGCCCGGCGCCGGCTGAG
>NZ_JBFUGE010000944.1:0-1718 GCF_056403075.1 Ideonella sp. P3_A4
CGAGTAGCATTTCCAGTCTCCTCGGGTCCGTCTGCCTTGCACGGCAAGTCCATCACGGTTGGTGCATCTGCGGTGCCTAACCCCTCCGTCAAGGGGACCTGCCTGCGGCAGGCCCCTTACGTCGAACGTTAGGCGTCTAGCATGAACATGAGCCCGGTAGAGCAGTTGCATCTGGCGCTGTGTGCCTTGCCGGGTGTGCAGCAAGCAAATTCGCGGTTTGGCCGCCCCGACAGGCCCGCCTGGTGCGTAAATGGGCGCGAGTTCGCCCACTTGCACGCCGACGATCTGGTCGATCTCCGCCTTCCCCGAGAGGTTCAGGCTCGTCTAAAGTCAGATCCTTTGGCCCACTTCCGGCCGGCAAGGTCGGAGTGGCTTGAGTTTGAGTTTCACAGCGAATCCGAGGCCCAGCATGTCATTGCTTTGGCACGCGAAGCTTGGGCTGCTGCTGGCAAGAGTCCAAAGGCAAGTAAGGGCAAGCCATGAGTGCCTTCGTTCACCGGCCGCCTAACCCCTCCGTCAAGGGGACGTCCCGCAAGCGGGCCGCCCCTTACGTCGAACGTTAGACCGCACAGTCCGATCTTGAGTACGCGATGACCCCTACATCAGACCGTGTTCGTTCTCGTACCGCAGCGTTGCGTGCTGTTTGTTTGGCGGTCATTTGTTTGACGCTATCAGCGAAGGTCCAGTCTCAAGACGCTGACGTGTCAGGCCGAGTCGACGTTCGAAATGTGACCGTAGCAGTTCTGCTCTACGCTATGGCCGAGGCCGTCAATTTCAATCTGGTCGCACCTATACCGAAAGGCGCACCGCTTGTCTCCATGTCGACGGAGTACTCGTCTATCGACGATCTTCTGCAAAAGCTGGCGAAGCTGGTTGGCATGCGTGGCGTCGTACTTGGGCATCGCATCTTGGTCCTCTCTCCATGTCTTGACGATCAGGCAAGAAACACCCCGCCTCAGGCGCCTAGTCAGTTTTCTCTTCGGTTGCCCAATGCGACGCTCAAAGAGGTACTTGAACTGGAGTTTCCAGAGTTTCTAGTCAAGGGCAATCCAAGTGATGTAGCGATGCTCTCCCGCCGGGTGCTTCTCCGACTGAAGAACGTTTCGCGTGACGAAGCCCAACAAGCGGTTTCCGCAGCTCTCGGAGGTGCGATTGCTCCCGATTCCCTGGACAAACTCATCGCGGGCCAAACAGGAGTTGAAGGTTGCCCAGGGGCCGAAAGTGCACCTCTTTCCATTCAACAGGAGCAATCAAAGTCCCTGCGTCTGCGGAAGTCGAACTGTCCAAATCGAACCCCAAACGGGGGTGCCTGCGAACCACTCGAATACTTCAGTTTGAAGCAGCTCTTCCGGCGTGGCTTCATTGAAGCCGAAAACCCGGTCCGTCGCTTTGCATTCGTCGAGGCACCGGATGGGATCCTACATGTCGTCAAGAAGGGCGCATACGTAGGCCAAGACTTTGGCAGGGTCGTTGAGGTGTCACGGAACGGCATCCAATTGATCGAACTCATCCAAGACTCGGCGTCCGTCTGGACGGAATCCAAAAGCGAACTTCAGTACTGGATCGACCCAGAACCACTTAAAGTCGAGCTTCGTAGCCAAAGTCTTCCTAGCTCGCAAGCGAGGAATTAGATTCGACTATGGGCAACAGAGTGCGGTCTAACCCCTCCGTCAAGGGGACCCGCCTGCGGCAGGCCCCTTACGTCGAACGTTAGGCCC
>NZ_JBFUGE010000945.1:0-1717 GCF_056403075.1 Ideonella sp. P3_A4
CGCTACGACAAGGGCAGCGACGACTACACGATCCCGGTCATAGCCGAGCTCGAGTCGACCTCGATCCGCGGGCTGGCCGAATCGAAGAGCGACAGCAGCGCCGATGCGCTGGCGGCCTTGGTCGGCCGGGGCTTGACCGCGCAGCTGTCGATGCAAAGCCTGCTGACCGGCCAGCTCTATGTGGACCTGGACCTGCGGCCAGAAAAGACCGCGGTGCAGCACGACAAGCCCGACGAGATGCTGGAGATTCCGACGACAGCGACGGCGATCCAGAACCTGAAGAATCAGTTCGACGGCCTGGACTTGCGCCGCCTGTTCGACGACGTGTCGGCGATCGCCGCGTCGGCGCGCGCGGTGGTCGCCGGGCCGCAGCTGAAGAAAGCGATGGACGACCTGGCGGCCATCACCGACCACCTGCGCAAGCTGAGCGAGCGGATGGAAGTGCGCTTCGACCCGCTGATGGACACGGCCTCGAAGACGCTGGTCGATGCGCGCAGCGCTGCCAACCGCGTGGGCACGGCGGCCGACGACGTGTCGGGTACCGCCCGCCGTCTGGGCGGCACCGCCGACCATGTCAGCGCGTTGGTGGCGCCTGATTCGGCCGTGGTGCTGAAGCTGCAACACACGATGGACGACCTTGCGAAGATGGCCGACTCGCTGCAGCGCCAGACGGGCGAGGACGCGATGCTGATGCAAAACGCCAACCAGGCGTTGCAAGACGTGTCACGCGCCGCACGGGCGCTGCGCGAGCTGGCGGATCTGCTGGAACGCCATCCGGAGGCGTTGCTGCGTGGGCGCTCGCAAGCGCCCGCCGCTGAACCAGCGCAGGGCGAGGCCAAGCCGGCCGCAGGAGCGAAACGATGAGACCGCAACTGGCAGCACTGGGCCTGGTGATGACGATGGGGCTGGTGGCTTGTGCCGGCTCGCCAGAGACGCCGATGCGCTATTACCAGCTGCGTGTGGAGCCGCCCAGCGGCGAGGTGGCGCCACCGGTGGCCGCAGCGACAACAGCGGGTGAGCCCGAGGTCTGGCAACTGATGTCGCCAGTGCGCATGCCCGAGTACCTGGACCGTGATGCGCTGTGGCTGGCGGTGGGCTCCAACGCGCTGCAGCCGCTCGAAGGCCATCGCTGGGCCGAGCCGCTGCGCACGACGGTGCCGCGAACGCTGGCCCATGACCTGGGCGTGTTGCGCGGCGCCGACCGCGTCTGGGCCGGCAGCCCCCCGGGCGGCCTGGTGGTGACGCAGCAATTGCGGTTGGAGATCCTCGAGTTCGCGCCCGTCGACGGCGGCAGCCGCGTGCACCTGCGAGCGCGCTGGACCTTCAGCGACCCGAAGGGCGCCGGGCCGGTGCAGCTCGACGAGGCCGCGATCGACGTCCCCAGCGCGAGCGCCGCCCCGGCCCAGCTGGTGGACGCCCATCGGCTCGCGCTGTGGCGGCTGGCGCAGCGGCTCGCGCAACGGCCTGCTGCCCGCTGACCCAACCGCTGTTGAGCAACCCCGTCGCGTAGGCAGACGGGCGTCAGTCATTGTTTGCATTTCAAGAACACGCCATGAACGATTGGATGGTTTATTCCTGAATCGTGAATCTCTACAGTTCATCCCATCGATGAGCCGCAACCAAACAAACGACTCACCGAGGCAGGACAGACGGTCCGGACTTCCCCACCCAGACCGCCAGCCCGGAACCCCGTTTCAACGATTCAAAGGATGACCAC
>NZ_JBFUGE010000946.1:0-1715 GCF_056403075.1 Ideonella sp. P3_A4
CGCAGCTACGCCACGCTGTGGCTGCACCTGGCCTCGCGCCGGCTCGGCGGCGACGGGGCTGCCGCGACCAAGGCTTATCAGGCAACGGACGCTCAGCCCGCCTGGCCCTACCCCATCGTCAAGCTGCTGAATGGCAGCGGAACGCTGGACCAGGCACTCGCCGCCGCGCGCGTCGACAAGCAGTCGGCCAGCGGTCGGCTGTGCGAGTTGTACTTCTTTCTCGGCCAGCAGCAGCTGCTGGACGGCAACACCCAGGCCGCGCGCGAATCGTTCCAGAAGGTCCTGGCCACCGAGGTGATCAGCGCCACCGAATACGTGCTGGCGCAGCGGGAACTGAAGGCCCTCAGCAAGCGTTGATCCAGGGCGGCAGGCGCCATGGCGCCTGGCTTGGGCGGCCGGCACTTCACTGGAAGGCCGGCCCGCCATCGCCGTTCGGGCCAACGGCGTTTCAGTGCAGCGGCACGCCCGTCTTGCCCTGCACTTCTTCGCGCGTCACGCCTTCGGCCAGCTCGACGAGCTTCAGCCCTTGCGGCGTCACGTCCATCACCGCGAGGTCGGTGATGATGCGGTTGACCACGCCCAGGCCGGTCAGCGGCAGCGTGCAGCTGGGGATGATCTTCAGGTCGGTCGAGCCGTCTTTCTTGGTCGCGACGTGCTCCATCAGCACGATGACGCGGCCGACGCCGGCGACGAGGTCCATCGCCCCGCCCATGCCCTTGACCATCTTGCCGGGAATCATCCAGTTCGCCAGGTCGCCCTTTTCGCTGACCTGCATCGCGCCGAGAATCGCCAGGTTGATCTTGCCGCCGCGGATCATGCCGAAGCTGTCCGCGCTGCTGAAGATGCTGGAGCCGGGCAGCGTGGTGACCGTCTGCTTGCCGGCGTTGATCATGTCGGGGTCGACCTCGTCTTCGGTCGGGAATGGGCCGATGCCAAGCAGGCCGTTTTCGCTTTGCAGCCAGACCTCCATGCCGGTCGGCACGTGGTTGGCCACCAGGGTCGGCAGGCCGATGCCGAGGTTCACGTAGAAGCCGTCCTGCAGTTCTTTCGCTGCGCGGGCGGCCATTTCATCGCGGGTCCATGCCATGTCAGGTCTCCTGCTGGGCCGCCCCGAAGGAGGCCTGCGCCCCCTTGGGGGGCAACGAACGAATGTGAGTTTGGGGGTGCATGTTCATCCTCAGGCCTTGCGGACGGTTCGTTGTTCGATGCGCTTTTCCGGGCTGGCATTGAGCACGATGCGGTGCACGAAGATGCCGGGCAGGTGGACCTGGTCTGGGTCCAGCTCGCCGGTTTCGACGATCTTCTCGACCTCGACGATCGTGACCTTGCCGGCCATCGCGACGTTCGGGTTGAAGTTGCGCGCTGTCCGGCGGAACTGCAGGTTGCCGCTCTTGTCGGCCACATGCGCCTTGACCAGCGACACCTCGGGCATCAGCGCACGCTCCATCACGTAGGTGTGGCCGTCGAACTCGCGCAGTTCCTTGCCTTCGGCCACGATGGTGCCGACACCGGTCTTGGTGAAGAAGGCCGGGATGCCGGCGCCGCCAGCACGCAGCTTTTCGGCCAGCGTGCCTTGCGGCGTGAATTCCAGCTCCAGCTCACCCGACAGGTACTGGCGCTCGAATTCCTTGTTCTCGCCAACGTAGCTGGAGATCATCTTCTTGATCTGCCGCGTGTTCAGCAGCTTGCCGAGGCCGAAACCGTCGACCCCCGCG
>NZ_JBFUGE010000947.1:0-1709 GCF_056403075.1 Ideonella sp. P3_A4
CAGCAGAGGGCACGGCAGGGCGGATTCTGGTTCCATGGCTCATGGATGTTCCGTTAGTTGCACAGCGCTGGCATTGGCCTAGGGTGTCTACTAGGTTGCAAGCGCTTGCACAAATCGTATTCTCTTGAAACCGCTTTCAAAACAGCGTCGCCATTGTGGCTGATGGCGCCGAAAGCGTCGATGCCGGAAGGGGCATCGCAGTCAAAAACCTACTGGAGACCGCCTCATGTCCATTAGCCCTCGTGCCAGCCGCCAGTACAGCCGGCACCCGGCGTTCCGCATGACCCACCTCGCAGCGGCATGCGGACTCTTGATCGGCGGGGCAGGCTCTGCCATCGCACAACAGCAGGCTGCCGCCGCGCCTGCCCCTGCCAAATCTGAAGAGCAGGTCGAGACGGTGGTGGTGACGGGCATCCGCAAGAGCCTGGATACATCCTTGAGCTTGAAGCGTGATTCGTCAGGCATCGTTGACGGCATCGTTGCCGAAGACATCGGCAAGTTCCCCGACACCAATCTGGCCGAGTCGATGCAGCGCATCAGCGGCGTGTCGATCGACCGCTCGGTCGGTGAGGGCTCGAAGATCACCGTGCGCGGTGTGGGCCCTGAGTTCAACCTGGTGCTGCTGAACGGTCGCCAGATGCCGGCCTCGGGCATCGTCGACACCGGTGCTTCCGGTTCGCGCGCCTTTGATTTCGCCAACCTCGCGTCCGAATCGATCGCAGCGCTCGAGGTCTACAAGACCAGCCGTGCAGCCTCGCCGGCCGGCGGCATGGGCGCCACGATCAACATCAAGACGGCGCGTCCGCTCGACAACCCAGGCTTTCGCGCCAACCTCGGCGTGAAGGCGATGTACGACGAGTCGAACAATCGCATCCCCGACTCGCTCAGAGGCAGCCAGGTCACGCCCGAGGTCTCGGGCATCTACAGCAACACCTTTGCCGATGGCACCTTCGGCATCGCCATCAGTGGCAGCTACCAAGAGCGCAACCTGGGCCTGAGCTATGCGGGCGTGCCCAACGGCTGGCGCAGCTTCAAGGGCGACGAGAACAACTGGGGCACGATCCCGCAGCCGGGTCAGCCTGGCTCCGAGAACATCACCAACCGCCCGGGCCCGGACGACATCTATTCGGTGCCGCAGAACATCAACTACGGCGTCAGCGGCATCAAGCGCCAACGCACCAACGGGCAGCTGACGCTGCAGTGGGCGCCGATGAAGGAACTGACGGCGACGCTGGACTACACGTATTCGGAACTGAAGCTCCAGACCAAGCGCAACGAGCTGTCGGCCTGGTTCAACTTCGGCCCGTCGTCCAGCTCGTGGACGGACGGCCCGGTCGCCGGCCCGATCTTCTACTCGGAGACCATCAATCCGGCCACCAGCGACATCGCGATGGGCGGCGCCAAGTACGCCACCAAGAACACGAACGATTCGCTGGGCTTCAATGTGGCCTGGAAGGCGTCGAACAGCCTCAGCTTCGAGCTCGACACGCATCACTCCACGGCCGAGTCGGGCGCCGACAGCCCGTATGGCTCGAACGCCGTGCTGGGCACCGCCAGCTTCAACCGCGGCACGACCAAGGTCGATTTCTCGAAGGACTTCCCGGTGCTGAGCATCGAAGGTTCGGTGCTCGACCCGTCGCTGATGATGGTCACCGGCTCGTCGTTCCGCAACAGCTACATGAAGTCCGATATCGACCAGACGGATGTCT
>NZ_JBFUGE010000948.1:0-1705 GCF_056403075.1 Ideonella sp. P3_A4
ACACTAAGCCAAATGGCTAAGCATTTAACGCCCCTGCCCGATGTGTTCTACGCGCTCGGTGACCCGACGCGGCTGGCCATCGTGGGTGCGCTCGGCCATGGGCCGGCAACGGTGTCCGCGCTGGCCGCCCCCTTCGCGATGGCTCTGCCATCGTTCATGAAGCACCTGTCGGTGCTGGAGCGCAGCAACGTGATCCACTCGAACAAGGTCGGGCGGGTGCGCACCTGCGAGCTGGTGCCGAAGACGCTGACGCAGGCCCACACGTGGCTGGCCGAGCAGCGTGCGTTATGGGAAGCGCGCAGCGACCGCATGGCCAGTTTTGTCGAAACCCTTCACCAGGAGGACTTGTCCCGTGAGCAACGAAACCGCCGCAAAAACTGAACCGAACGACCTCGTCATCTCGCGCCTGGTGCGCGCGCCGCGGGCCAAGCTATGGCAAGCCTGGACCGACCCGAAGCTGCTGAAGGAATGGTGGTGCCCGAAACCCTGGACGACCGAAGTGCGCGCCTTCGACCTGCGCCCCGGCGGCGCCTTCCACACTTTCATGCAAGGCCCGGACGGCGGCACCAGCGACAACCCGGGCAGCTTCCTTGAGATCGTCGAGACGTCGCGCATCGTCTTCACCTCGGCGCTGACCGCCGGCTGGCGCCCGCAGACGCCGTGGATGCCGTTCACCGCGATCATCACGATGGCCGACGAGGCCGGCGGCACGCGCTACACCGCCACGGTGATGCACCCCGACCAGGCCACGCGCGACCGGCACGAAGAACTCGGCTTCTTCGACGGCTGGGGCACCTGCATCACGCAGCTGGAGGCGTTTGCGCAGCGTTTGCCCGACCAGCCCACCACCCCGGTGTTTTAGGGCCTGCCAACACATAGATCACGGCCGCGCCGGAATGCTTTGGGGATGCAGCGCATCCTGACGCCCCAGAAACTGGGGGCATCGACGCTGCTGCGGTCGATGTCCGGCCCAGGCCGGGTCCAGGTTTTATCAATCGGTCTCGAGAGTTTCAGCCGGAATACGGTTGACCAGATTCGTGGATGGCGGCGTTCGCTACTGTGCGTGCGCAGTCCCATCAACTCTGAGGTAACACCGATGAAGTGCTCCAGTTTCTCCCAACGCTGCGGTGGTTCGCTGCTGGCAACGCTGATCCTTTCCGCCGCGTTTGCCGGGGCGCATGCGGCGCCGGCAAACGGCTTCGGCCACGGCATCGAGGCCACGGCCGAGAAGGCCCATTGCGTGAACGACGATGGCAGCAAGGACTACATCCAGGGTCACAAGAGCAGGCTCGCGCGCTGGTGCATCGAGCCCCAGGTGTGGCAAGAGCACAGGCTCGACTTCAAGAAGTTCTGGCCCTACGGCAACGACGTGATCACCACGCTGGAAGACCTGTTCGACTACACCCCCGACGGCCTGCCCTTCGTCTTCCAGGCCAACGAGCCCAACGGTTGGGCGTCCACCGGCAGCGACTTCGGCCTCGGCGACCAAGTCACCGGCGACGCTTTCTGGAACGACTACACCTACCGCGACGCCTCAGGCAACATCGTCGACGTGCCCGGGTTCTGGGGCTACTTGCTGAGCCTGCACGAGGCCATCAACGTGTGGACGGGCGAGATCACCGGCAACTGGCCCACCGACTGGTGGGCTGACCACCGCAGCCCGTTCCCGAACTCGATGGATTACCACATCATGAAGGTGATCGGC
>NZ_JBFUGE010000949.1:0-1705 GCF_056403075.1 Ideonella sp. P3_A4
GTTCGGCCAGTCGCGGGGCCGCGGCCGCCGGCAAACGCGCGCGCTGGCGCCAGCGCTCGGACTGGAAAACCAGCGCCGCGAGCAAGGCGCCAGTCACGGCCGGCGCGACCCAGTGGGTGCTGCCTGGCGCCATGCCGACCGAGGCCATCGGCCACCACAGCATCAGCGCAGCCACCGCGCCCAACATGGACGCAGCCGCCACCTGCACCATCGGCGCAGCACGGGCAATCAGGTGGCGTGCGGCGCAGGCCATCAAGACCCACAACAGCGTGGCCGGCACCGCCACCGTGGCGGCGCTCGACAGCTCGCTCAGCCAACTGGCCGGGCCGTGCGCACCGAACAGCAAGCCCACGCCCAGCACCACGACCACCAGCAGCATGGCCCGCAGCAAGGTGCCGCTGCGGCACAGCTGCAAGGCCTCGGACTGGGTCAGGTCGGGCGCGGTGACGGCCTCGCGCAGGTCGTCGAAGAGGGTGCTCGCCCCGGTGTCGTGCATGCGTTTCACGGGGGCCATTCTGGCCGCGGGTCGAGCCAGTGGGCGGAGTGACTTCTAGAATCAGTGGTTTCCCTGATCACCCTCACCCCCATCACAGGCGCGCCATGAGCAATCAACTCGACAAGAAGTCCCAGGCCTGGTCGGCCCTGTTCTCCGAGCCGATGAGCGAGCTGGTCAAGCGCTACACCGCCAGCGTGTTCTTCGACCAGCGCCTTTGGCGAGCTGACATCGAGGGCAGCCTGGCCCACGCCACGATGCTGGCGCGCCAGGGCATCATCGGCGCGCAGGACCTGGCCGACATCGAGCGCGGCATGGCGCAGGTCAAGACCGAGATCGAGAGYGGCGAGTTCGTCTGGAAGCCCGAGCTCGAAGACGTGCACCTGAACATCGAGGCCCGCCTGACCCAGCTGGTGGGCGATGCCGGCAAGCGCCTGCACACCGGCCGCTCGCGCAACGACCAGGTCGCCACCGACGTGCGGCTGTGGCTGCGCAGCGAGATCGACGCAATCGCCCCGCTGCTGGCCGACATGCAGCGTGCGCTGCTGGCCGTGGCCTCGCACCACACCGAGACGGTGATGCCCGGCTTCACCCACATGCAGGTCGCGCAGCCGGTGAGCTTTGCCCACCACATGCTGGCCTATGTCGAGATGTTCGCGCGTGATGGCGAGCGCCTGGCCGATGTGCGCAAGCGGGTGAACCGCCTGCCGCTGGGCGCCGCGGCGTTGGCCGGCACCAGCTACCCGCTGGACCGCGAGAGCGTGGCGAATGCGCTGGGCTTTGACGGCGTGTGCCAGAACTCGCTGGATGCGGTCAGCGACCGCGACTTCGCGATCGAATTCACCTCGTTCGCGACGCTGGTGATGATTCACGTCTCGCGGCTGGCCGAAGAGATCGTGCTGTGGATGAGCCAGAACTTCGGCTTCATCGATCTGTCGGACCGCTACTGCACCGGCTCGTCGATCATGCCGCAGAAGCGCAACCCTGATGTGGCCGAGCTGGCGCGCGGCAAGAGCGGCCGCGTGGTCGGTCACCTGATGGGCTTGATCACCTTGATGAAGGGCCAGCCGCTGACCTACAACAAGGACAACCAGGAAGACAAGGAACCGCTGTTCGACACCGTCGACACGGTGAAAGACACGCTGCGCATCATGGCCGAGATGGTCGGCGGCGAGGTCGACGCAAACGGCACTCGCAGCGGTGGCCTGAAGG
>NZ_JBFUGE010000950.1:0-1702 GCF_056403075.1 Ideonella sp. P3_A4
GGTATGGCCGCAGTCGATGTTGCGGCAGCGGTAGCCGGCCTCCATCAGAGTGGGGCTGATGCTGTTCATCTTGACGGCCGTGGCGCGGTCACCGCATTTCCAGCACTTGAAGCCCATCCGCATTGGTCAGTCGCCTCGCTGCTCAGTGGTCGTTGGCGTGGCCGACGCGGGCCTCGCGCTCCATCAGCACCAGCCCGCGGCGGACGGCCTCGGCGGCCACCGAGGCCATGCTCACGTGTCGCTGGGCGGCGACGCGTTGCACTCGGTCGCGTTCCTCGGGCCGAAGGCGCAGGGCGATCGGCTTGTCGACACCGTTGGGCTCGCGCTTCTTGCGTGCGTTGACCGGCAGGGAAGGGGTAGGGAGAGACATGAAGCGTCCTGAGTGGTAGTCTCGATTTCTAAACCGTGACGCAATCTTAGTATTTGAAAACGAGACTAGTCAAGCATGTCAGGTGTAGAAAAAGCGACCGACGCCGAAATCGGAGCACGCCTCAAGAGAGAACGCGAGCGCGTAGGCCTCACTGTCCTGAACTTCGCTGAGGCGACGGGCGTATCGAAGAGCACCCAGATCAAGTACGAGGCGGGAGAAACGTCCCCCGCTGCCAGCTATCTGGTGCGCGCCCTACAGCTCGGTGTAGATGTCATGTTCGTGATGACGGGCGCGCAGACCTCACCGTCGGCCGGCCTCACCTCGGAGCAGTCGCGTTTGTTGGAGTGCTTTGGGGTCGCGGACGACGACGCACGGCGTGCCGCGATGCTGGTGCTCGAAGCGTTGGCTCGGCTTGAGCCCGGGAGTCGCCAGCCGCTTCCTCCCATGCCCGCACCACCGCAGCGCAACTGGGAGATGCGCGCTGACATCGATTTGGCGCTGTGGCGCTCCGTGGCGCTGAGCCTTCCCAGCAGCGCTAACGCCGGCAGTGTTTCGCTGACACCGCAGCAGTGGCTCGACATCGTCAACGACGTGTACGAGCGCGCGAAGGACGACAAGGCTGCTCAGGCGGTCGCTGAGCGTGGCGCTCGCAGCGCCGTGGCCCGCGCTCAAAAGAAGTGAGCCGGCTGGGACCGCGGTGCTATTCAGCCTGTTGCGTGCCGCGTGCCTCCGCGGGCCGCACGGCGGCCGGCATCGCCGACGACTCGGTGCCGACGGCGAACGGGACCGCTGGCAACTCGGTTCCCGCCTGGGCGCCCGTCACGATGTTGATGGTGCAGCCCACGAAGTAGATGGAGCCCTTGGCCTGTGACTCGGCCAAGCCGGGATGCAACGTCCCGGCCTGCTCCAGGGCCTTCTTGATCCAACTCTCGTAGGTCACTCCAAAACGTCCTTCTGCACGGTTGCACGGGCGCGCTCTACGCACCGCAGGGTTCCATCAAAGTGGTGAGGGTGCACACCATCTCGCGGTTACGATCGCCGGCCATTCTGAAGGCTGTGCAACGTTTTGACACCTGTCATCTTTATCCCGAAGCCGGACACGGAGCTTCTCGCCCAGGCCATTGCCGCGCTCGCATGCGCCGAGCGCGCCGACGACATTGCTCGCGGTGCAGCGGCGTTCACGCAAGCCATGGGCATGGAGCGCTACACCATCATCGACTTCCGCGCGCATGTCGCGGCCGAACTCGTCCACAACACGCCACTCGGGCTTGAGCAAGAGCTGTCAATGCTCGAAGTCGTCAAGCGCGACCCTGTGGTGGCACAGGCAAAGAT
>NZ_JBFUGE010000951.1:0-1698 GCF_056403075.1 Ideonella sp. P3_A4
GGGGCGAACAAGGGAAGTCAGCATGTCGTCAAACCTTTCTACAGTGTCCGGCCGGCGCAACTGCGCACCCTTCGGCTCGGTTCGAGCGGGACTGTAGGAAGGTTCTGTGACACCTCCGTGACGCTTGGTCGGCGGCGTCATTGACTCAACCCGCTGCGTGACAGGCGTCATGCGACTGTCACGCAATGGTCATCAGGCTTTTTCTAGCTTGTTCGGCCTTCTTCTCTCTTCTTCCGTTTCTTTGCCGTCACCTCGACCTAGCGCGAGGCTCGAGCAAGGTCGGCCAGGCGCTGCGCCAGTTCGTTGGCCTGTTGCGCTTCACGCGCTTCGACCATCACGCGCAACACTGGTTCGGTGCCCGAAGCGCGAATCAGCACCCGCCCCGACCTGCCCAATTCGCCCTTGACCGCCTCGATTTCCTGGGCCAATGCCTTGTTGGCAGTCCAGTCGGCACCATCGGCCAGCCGGACATTGATCATGGTCTGGGGGAACAGCACCACCTCGCTCAGCAACTCCGCCAGGTTGCGGCCGCTGCGCTGAACCGCTTGCAGCACCTGTAGCGCACTGACGATGCCGTCGCCGGTGCTGTGCTTGTCCAGCGCCAGCAAGTGGCCAGAACTTTCGCCGCCCAACAACCAGCCACGCCGGCCCAGTTCTTCCAACACATAGCGGTCACCGACCTTGGTGCGGACCAGCTCGATGCTCTGCCCGGCCAACGCCACCTCGACCGCCATGTTGGTCATCAGCGTACCGACGATGCCTGGCACCGCCTCACCCTGTGCGCGACGGTCCATCGCCATGAGATAAATCAGTTCGTCGCCGTTGTAGAGGCGGCCAGCGGCGTCGACCAGTTGCAGACGGTCCGCATCACCGTCCAGCGCGACGCCGTAGTCAGCGCCATGCTCTTTGACCGCCGCAACCAGGGCCTGCGGCGCCGTGGCGCCAAAGCCGGCGTTGATGTTGGTGCCGTTGGGCGAGCAGCCGATGCTGACGACTTCGGCACCCAGTTCATGAAAGACGGCCGGCGCGACCTGGTAGGCAGCACCATGAGCGGCATCCACCACCAGCTTCAGGCCTTTCAGCGTCAGCTCGCCGCTGACCGTGGATTTGCAGAATTCGACGTAGCGGCCCTGCGCATCGGCCAACCGGCGGGCCCGGCCCAACCGCGCAGACTCCACCCATTGCGGCGGCTCGGCCAGCGCGCTTTCGACCGCCACCTCCCAGGCATCCGACAACTTTTCGCCCTTGGCGGAAAAGAACTTGATGCCGTTGTCGGGGAAAGCATTGTGCGAAGCGCTGATCACCACCCCCAGGTCCAGCCGCAATGCACGGGTCAGGTAGGCCACGCCCGGCGTAGGCAGCGGGCCGGTCAGCAGCACGTCGACCCCTGCGGAGGCAAAGCCGGCTTCCAACGCCGACTCCATCATGTAGCCGGAGATACGGGTGTCCTTGCCGATCAAGATTGCCGGCGCGCGCTTGCTGCCGCGCCGTTGCAGGCCTTGTTGCAGAACGCGGCCAACGGCGTGGCCCAGGCGCAGCGCGAAGTCTGGGGTGATCGGGTCTTGCCCCACGGTGCCGCGGATGCCATCGGTGCCGAAATACTGGCGTGTCATGTTGTTCTGCTCCTCTTGAGTTCTGATCGGATGAAAGGGTCTCAGGCAACTGTGCCGAGTCCTGCGGCGTTCCAGACCTTCAGCG